>NZ_ALNJ01000136.1:0-60425 GCF_000293135.1 Klebsiella sp. OBRC7
CCACTCGTCACCCGAGAGCAAGCTCTCTGTGCTACCGTTCGACTTGCATGTGTTAGGCCTGCCGCCAGCGTTCAATCTGAGCCATGATCAAACTCTTCAATTTAAGTTTGATGCTCGTAGAATTAAACTTCGTAATGAATTACGTGTTCACTCTTTGAGACTTGGTATTCATTTTTCGTCCGAGGACGTTAAGAATCCATGTCACTTTGAGTGCCCACACAGATTGTCTGATAAATTGTTAAAGAGCAGTGCAACGCGGCTTTCGCTCACCGTTGCGAGGTGGCGTATATTACGCTTTCCTCTTTCAGAGTCAACCCGTTATTTCAGGATTTTTTCTCTTCAACCGACCGGGTTGTTTGTGAAGTGATTCACATCTGCCGTGTCAGTGGGAGCGCATTATAGGGAGCTGCCGGGATATAGCAACCCTTAAAATACAAAAAACTTATCAAACGCTCATAATTTAAACTCCCCACGCCCCATCCACACCAGAAAAAATGGGAAAAAGCCAGACGCCAGAAGGGCTGCAGCGAATTCAGGCAAAAGCGACATTTTGCGAAAATCAACGTTATCCGCTTTACGTTTCCCCCTCTCTTACCGCGTCGTGACTTCAGATGATGAATTAAGCACCAGCCTTGACCCATGACAAAGCGGCTTGAGGGTGCATCTTTCTATAATCAGGCCCGTTTCTTCTTATTGGTATGAACCTATGGCTTATCAACTCAACATTAACTGGCCCGAGTTTTTAGAAAAGTACTGGCAAAAGCAGCCGGTCGTATTAAAGAAGGCTTTCGCGAATTTCGTCGATCCGATTACGCCGGATGAGCTGGCCGGGCTGGCCATGGAACCGGAAGTCGATAGTCGACTGGTGAGCCTCAAGAACGGTCAATGGCAGGCCAGCAACGGGCCGTTTGAACATTTTGATGACCTGGGCGAAACCGGCTGGTCGCTACTGGCTCAGGCGGTAAACCACTGGCATATGCCCGCCGCTGAACTGGTGCGCCCCTTCCGCGTGCTGCCGGACTGGCGTTTAGACGATCTGATGATCTCCTTTTCCGTACCGGGCGGCGGCGTGGGCCCGCATATCGACCAGTACGACGTCTTTATTATTCAGGGCATGGGCAGCCGCCGCTGGCGCGTGGGCGATAAGCTGCCGATGCGTCAGTTCTGCCCGCATCCGGCGCTACTGCACGTCGACCCGTTCCCGCCCATTATTGATGAGGATCTGGAACCTGGCGATATTCTGTACATTCCGCCCGGATTCCCGCACGACGGAATCACTCACGAAACGGCGCTGAACTACTCCGTCGGCTTCCGTGGGCCAAACGGCCGCGATTTGATCAGCAGCTTTGCCGATTACGCGCTGGAAAACGATCTCGGCGGCGAGCACTACAGCGATCCGGATTTGACCTGCCGCGAACATCCGGGACGGGTAGAAGAGTATGAACTGGAACGCCTGCGCGGCATGATGATCGAGATGATTAGCCAGCCGGAAGATTTCCGCCGCTGGTTTGGGCGTTTTGCTACCACGCCGCGCCACGAGCTGGATATTGCCCCCGCTGAACCGCCTTTTGAAGAAGAGGAGATTGTCGACGCGCTGGCGGGCGGTGAAATGCTGACTCGCCTGAGCGGCCTGCGTGTACTGCACATCGGCGACAGCTTCTTTGTGAATAGCGAACAGCTGGAGCCAACCGATCCCGCGGCTCTGGACTCGCTGTGCCGCTATACTCTGCTGGGTAAAGAGGAGCTAGGCGAGGCCGCGCTGCGCAATCCGGCTTTTATCGCCGATCTGACCCGCTTGATTAACCAGGGCTACTGGTTCTTCGACGAATAGCGCTTCATCACCGGTTCATATAAAGAAGGCGCGGAGCCCGCGCCCTCTTATTTACTATCGCTACAGCATCATTTACCGAGCAGCGCCTCAAACTGCGCCTGGTAGTGCGGCGCGTTCCATGAACCATCAAACAAGGTGTAAGTAATATATCCTTTGTTGAGCCAGCCCGAGTCATTATCGCCTTCCGCCGGTTTCATCGCCTCCGGATTCATCGTCTGTTTGGCGGTACCGTCAGCCAGAAGTTCATAACCAATCTGCGGTACAGGGAATTGTTCATTCTCAATATAATGAACGCCCTTAATTTCAGCCGACGGCAGCGGCGGATAGTTAATGCTCAACCCGGCCCCCTGCGGCATAATCGGGCTTCCCGGTTTATGCGCGGCGTTAAGTTTATCCACCAGCGAGACGACATAATCCACCGAATCAGGCCAGTACTTATGCGTGCTCGGCCATTTGTTCTTCATCTCTTCTTCCGTGAAGCGGTAGCCAATGCTGGCGGCAATCGCCGGGAAACCGTAGCGTACGGCGCGGGCCGCGGCGCTCACGGTGCCGGAGTTAACCTGCGCCATACCGGTATTGGGACCATCGTTGACGCCTGAAATCACCAGATCCGGCGGCGCGTCTTTCAGCAGGCCCCACAGGCCAAAATCCAGCGCATCGGCAGGGGTTCCAGGGAAGCAGTAGCGTTTGTCTGCGGCTTTTTTGACATCAAAAACTTTACCCGTTTTAAAGGTAATTGCCGACCCGATACCGCTCTGATTTGTTGCCGGCGCCACCATCCAGACGTCATACCCTTTGGCCGCCAGTTTTTCCTGCAGCGAAGTGGTTCCCACAGACTGGCAGCCATCATCGTTAACCAGCAGTATTTTCAGCGGTTTTTCAGCAGCCTGTACGCCAGCGGCAGATAACGCCAGAATGGCGGCAGTCAGAATTTTCGTTCTCATCATCACTCCTTGTTAGGTAGCAGAGGTATTTCTTAGGCGCAAAAAAAAACCTAAGACTCCTGCCGCACGCCAAATTGGCGGACAGGGGTCTTAGGTTTTGCCTGTGGTCAGTAACAATCCCAGAGTGCTGCGAAAATAACGCCAGAGCGTAAAAGAGTCCAGCCCGGACATCATTATTCTGTGACGGAGATCAATCCTCTAAAATTATTTAAGCCGAAAACTGCCAATTAATCTGAAAATTAAACTTAAGATACAACTCAATCGACAAAATTACCTCCATGAAGACGATCACATTTATTGACATTCATAATAAATAGAAGATGTCTTTTCTCATAATTAGTGCTAACGTCGCCCTTGTTGGATTGTTACTGTTTAGAACAGGCGAAACCTACGTTATAGACGTTCGAGCGAACATAATCTTATTTATGCTTCGCGTCGAATATCTGACGTAGGTTTTTTTTTGCTTATAAAAAGACCATTCAGGTGGAGCGTTATATGAAGAAGTGGCTAATAGCATTAATGATGGCGGCAGGTGCGGCAACCTGCTCTGCGGCGGAAGTTAAAAACGATGACGGCGTGAATATCTATTTCGCCCGTCATGGCAAAACTCTGCTGAATACGTTTGACCGCGTGCAGGGTTGGGCGGACTCACCGCTTACCGAAGACGGCATTCGCGTCGCTCGTTATCTCGGCGAGGGGCTTAAAGGTATTCCGTTTGACAGTTTCTATTCCAGCGATGCCGGACGTCAGCGTGAAACCATGCAGGTGATCCTTAAGCAAGCCGGAGTAAGTGATTACAAACTTACTGAGCTCAGCGGCCTGCGGGAAGCCTTCTTCGGCGGTTTCGAAGGCGGCTATAACAAAGATATGGCCGACGCTGGCGCCAGAGAGCTGGGGCTTAAAGACGGCGCTGCGCTGTTCAGCCAAATGAAAGCGGGCACCCTGGCCGTCGATACCAACCAGAACGCGCTGGCAGCGGCCGACCCAAAGGGTATGGCGGAAAACTATCAGCAGGTAAAAACCCGTACCCAGGCAGCGCTGCACACTATCGTTGCAAACGCGCAGGCCCGGGGCGATAAAAACGTGCTGGCGATTTCATCCGGTACCGCAATGCAGATTATGATTTCCGATTTAACCGACGATAACGCGAAAAACAAACCGCTTGCCAATGCCGCGGTGGTTAAAATTGTTTATAAAGACGGCAAATATACCGTTCCAGAAATTGGCACCATGAAATATGTCGAAGCCGGAAAACAGGCTCTCGATAAAAAATAATAACCACGCTTAACTATTTATTACGGCAGACTTCAGGCGAAAACACCTCGCCTGGATCGCTGCGTCCCTACTCTGGGGTTTATTATGAAAATCAATACTACAACAGTCGCCATTATGCTGCTGGCTATTCCCGCCAGCGCCTGGTCAGCTTCGACCACTAACAGCCTGAAGGAGCGCGATTATATCGATACCGTGCTCGACGATCCGTTATTCAGCCAGTCCCATATGAATTTATCGTTTAAAAACTACTGGAAATATCTTAAGGAAGAAGAGACCGAGCCAAAGAAAGTCCATAATGCCTGGGGTCAGGGCGTTGCCGTCGATTATCAGTCCGGCTATTTTGCCGATATTATTGGCTTTGATGCCACTTACTACGGAGCGGTAAAGCTCGGCGCCAGCGATTACTTTAACTCCCGCGGCGTGCTGTATAACAACGGCAGCGGGAATAAAAAGAGCAACGCTGAAGGCTTTTCCAAATTTGGTCAACGCAACGTCAAGCTGCAGTATCGCCTGGCGGACACTCATCTGAACGCCCGCTGGGGCTGGCAGACGATGAAAAACTTTGGCGTCATCTCCAACTCGACCCGCCTCTCCCCGACCACCTATTTGGGCTGGACCGGCGCGGTGAACTACGGCCCCTTCACGCTGCGCGGCGCGTACATCGAAAGCGCGATGGATCGTAACTCGCCGGATAAGAAACGCTTCCAGACCAACAGCGGACAGTACATTAACCATATCGCCAGCGGCGATATTCTGTGGCAAAGCGAGCACCTGAACATGCAGTACGGCTATGGTGAAAGCGATAACTATCTGCGCCGCCATATTCTGTTTACCAATATTAAGCCAATAAAAGCGCTGAACATCGGTACTCAGGTTTACGCCACTCACGCGCTGGACGAGTATAAAGCGATGCCGGCGAATAAGCGTGACTTTGACGACGACGCCTGGCACATCGCCATGGATGTGAAGTGGCAGGCGGACAACTGGAGCACCAAGTGGGGTCTGGGCTATACCGATGCGAACAAGGCCAATGAAGTGGGCTTCTACCCGCGCCATATGAGTAAAAACTCGCGCGGGACCTTTATCTCAATGGCCTATGCCGGCAACGACTATATGCGCGACGGTGAACTGGTTCTCTCTAATATGTCGGACTATAACCTGACGCCAGAGCTGGCGATCGGTCTCGCCGGCAACATCGCCCAGTTTAACTACCGCGGCAACCACGTCCGTACCGGGGAAATTAACGCCTTCAGCCGCTGGGTGCCGACGCACCCGAGACTAAAAAATCTCACCGTCTGGGCGATGTTCGGGCCGGGCTGGTCCTATAAGATGAATGGCAAAACGCCGGTGCTTACCGACGGCCATTACAGCCGGGCCAACTCGCTCTCTTCGGAAGTGATTATCGAATATAAATTTAATCTGTTCTGATACGCCCGCCCCGCCGGTCATGGCGGGGCAACCCTCCCCAGCTACTTCTTCACCTCATTAAGCTCATCGTTATAGCTTTCCCGCGTCACGCAGACGCACAGGATGGTAATCAGCGCCATGCAGGCGAGAAACAGCGAGATGGGCCACGATGCGCCGCCGGACCACACCAGCAGCAAGGTACCAATCATCGGCGTTAGGCCGCCGACGATGTTCGCCAGCTGGAAGCCGAGCGACACGCCGGTATAGCGCACGCTGGTGTCAAAAAGCTCCGAAAAGAAGGCCGGCTGAACGCTGAACATCATCCCCCTCGATCGCGATCCCGCGACGCGGACGATCGTTAAGATCCCTCCCTGCCGTCTCTGTCGACGTGTGTGCCGGGAGAGATTCTGGCCGCGTGATTTCATTTTGCCGGTTTAACCTCGGTCACCCAGGTGGGGAGATCCCATGTCCCGCCGAGGCGAAGATAGCGGCACATCCCGGTGGTCGCTTCACGGCTTTTGCGGAACGTTGTGCCATCCCAGAGCCAGCTCGCCGTCCCCCAGCAATCGCCGAGCCCTCGCCCTTTCTGGCTCATAAAAATCTCGCCGTCACCATACTCAGAACCGGAAACCGTAATAAGCGTTGGATTACCCTCAAGTTTGCTATCCACAACCCAATAGCCGTATCCCTCGTTATAGGCCGCCCGCCAGCACAAGGCCGAAATCAGGGAATGCGCGTTATCCAGCGGCGTCAGGCTGATGGTTTCAGCCTCCCCCTCCTCAGGCTGGAGGCGATCGCACCAATCATCGTTATTTAGCGTGGCCAGAAGCTTCGGCTTGAACACCGCCAGCTCAGGCGCGGTTAGCGCTCTCTCCTGCGCTTTCTCAGGCATGACCCGGTGAATAACCGGGGCGGGAATCGCTGCCCGGACGCTACTTTCCGGCCTGTCGCCTTTTTTGGTCAACGCGCCCGGCGTGCCGATTCGCCCCTGAACATCGTCCATTTTCAGCAGTACCGCGTAAGCGCCTTCGCCGGAAAGCTCAAACGGCGCCTCCCCGCCTGTAAATTCGACCTTCCCGCTGCCTTTGATGGCGTTAACGATCGCCCGGGCCTGTTTCTCCGACAGCGGCCAGCTCTCTTTTGCCGGCTTCACATCGCCTGCCGGCTGGCCGTTGATCCACAGCGTCAGTTTGCCCGGCAGAATGTCGCTGTCGGTCACCTCCGCCAGCATCAGCTCTCCCGAGACGGCGGTACCCGCTCCGGCCAGGCGGGTCAGCAGCACCGAACCTCCGCTTCCTTCTTCAGCGCTGTATCCCGCCGCCCGGCAGGTCAGCGTGTTATCGCATACCACTTCCCAGTCTTTGTGGCTGAATGAAACGCCTGTTTCCGCCAGCGCGGGGAGACTAAGTACGGTCAGTGCCAGCACGCCTCTCCAGAGTTCCTTTTTCATACCTTCTCTCCTTAATCGGTCATCCGCGTAGTCTGAGTAATCCTCCTCGCAGAGAGAAGCGTTTTCCCCTGCCGCAACATTTTTTCAGACAACGACATGGATGCCGACCGCTTTACGCGTCGTCGGGCATATTCCCGCCGGTTCAGCCCGGCTGAAAATGGCGAGCTTGAGAGTCTGGTCACCTCATTCAACATCATTTCCAGGGTCACAAAATAACATCCGCCGTGATGTTAAATCATCTTGTGATATTCCGCGCGGCTGCGACCGGCTATCTCTTTTTACGCTCTCACTTCATCTTTGCGATTCATAGCTGAATTCCGCTCTGGCTATTCAGGGGATTCTTTTATGCATCGATTCATCTTTTCTTTGACGTCATCAATAATATGAAGCTATCCCGAGTATTCAGCGTACTGCCGTCGCTATTTTTTGCCGTCGCGTGCGCTGCCGCATCATCAGGCGTGGATCATTGTGAAGTGGGCTGCCCGACCGGCGGAAGCGCGCAAACGGTGGTTCGCGAAGCCTATACGCTTAATAACAACATGTGGTCTATTACCGGGCCGCTGTTCGAACGGCACATATCGCTACCTTGCCCGCCGCGCCCGAGGTGGAGCTTCCCAGCGGATACTGGAAGATTATTTTTATCGGCTCCAGTCCGGATAAGGGCGAATACGCGGCGTTTTTGCTGGATCAGGCGACGCCCAAAAGCGCCAGTTTTTGTGATTATCAAGTGACGGTGGAGGAGATTGAGCGGCGGACTCATCCGGCGCTCTCGTTCTGGTCCGCCCTGCAGGCAGGTATTGCCCGCCGCCTGAAGTCCCGGAAGGGTTCGCTGGCAAAAGAGATGGGGTGCCCGTAATTGGACATGGCATTCTGTTGCGCGCATTATCTCACTTTTATTTTTTGAATCTGCTTTGCGGTTATTTCAGCAATATCAGGAAAGTCATTTTCAACAGGCGCTAATTAATAGTATCACGCATTCTGTTAACTCTTAATTCGCGGTTAAAGGTGTTTATTATGTCCGATTAAAGTCTGGACTTTATTTTTATTACTGGTTAGGTTTACAGGTGTTATTTAGCGCGGTGCGAATGTGCGCCAACACACCCGCACCGCTGATCACAATTACTATTTCGCGAGAATAGCAACCATGACTAATGCTGATTGTATTGTAGATTCATTTGATCCAGAAGTGTCGCCGAAAAATAAGCGTCAGTTGACGGTGAGTTATGTGAGACGTTTGCCAGATCGTCGTCTTGTTCCGGCGCTGCTCATGAAGGGCCAGTGGCTGGCGGCGGCAGGGTTTTCGACCGGTACCCGGGTGGAGGTGCGGGTGATGGAGGGCTGTATTGTGCTGACGGCGGTTGAGCCGGAACCGGAGCTGGAAGCCGTGATGCGCAGGGTGGAGAAGCTGTCGGCCAGGAAGCAGAAGCAGGTCAGAGAGTTTATCGGGGTGATTGGGGGACGGGGTTGAGGGGTCAGGATTGCGGTGACAGACTGGACTTGAATATCATGCTCTGTTGACTGAGATTCTTCGCCACCCCGGGCCTGTACTCATCCATCAAATCCGTACAACGTTCCTTTTAGATAACGGATAAATACCTGTTAATACGACTGAATGAGGAAACCATCATGGAGACTTACCGATTACATCGCGGCAGGCTTATCGACCATATCCAGCTTGTGGTAAATGATTTCGAGGCCAGCAAAGCGTTTTATACAGCCGTGCTGGCGGTCCTTGAGATCCCTGTCGTGAATACCTACGACGATTATTTTTGGGCTGATGAGCTTGTTGTTTCATCCATTAATAGCCCCGGTTCCGCAGGTAAGCCGACAGGACGCCATCATCTGGCTTTCCAGGCCAGGGATCGTGAGACGGTGGATGCTTTTTACCAGGCAGCGCTAGCACATGGCGGCAGTGATAACGGCGCACCCGGTGAGCGAACTTATCACCCGGGGTACTACGCGGCCTTTGTACTCGATCCCGATGGTAACAATATCGAAGCGGTTTACCATGGCGAGGGGGAACGCAGTGCGGCATCGGTGGAGATTGGCTTCAGTCTTTAAGTACAACGGCCTCCGGGCAGGAGCCGTATTGAGCGGAAGGCAATAAGTCAGACTATGCGCCAGCCCAGGAATTAGCCATATCGAAGCCCTCATAATAATGAGGGCTACATAAAATAAATTCAGTGTTGTAAATTCATTGCGTATTCATTTTATAAAGGAATAACGATGGGAGCCATTAACGAGATAGATATTGCAAAGCTGGTATTACTACCCGCGGTTTTATATGTGGCTAAAAAGATCATCGACTGGGCGGGAAAAGTGATATCCAGCCCGCCAGCAAAGCGAAAAATCCGCTTCGAAAAGGTACCTATTGAAACGAAAATAGAGGTGCTGAATAAAATCGCTGAGATAGCGAACGCTGAAATACCCGACACTAAACTCTCGAGGACGCATCAGACGGTACAAATGAAATTTTGTATGAGCAGATCGGGATTACTCTTCCTGTCTGGCACGCCCATCAGCTGATCGCGTTTATCGCTGATAAAAATATCGGCTCATATGATGTACGATTAATGAGTTTCCTTAAAAACCCATCCTTATATCGTTGTGAAGAAAATCTTTTTTCTGTAGATGCTAAAAAAATAAAAAATTTTCACATCGTTAGCGGGGTTTTCTGGCTATTTTCAATCGTCATTTTTGCTTGCGCCTGGTGGACGACAATACAATCGTTACTGGCCAGCGGGGGCGTAAATTCGGTTATCGCATTTTCACTGTTTTACTTTATTTCCGCTATTGTGGTCACTGGCTTTATCTTGAGCCAGGTTGGAGAAACCTGGCAAAGCGCCAGATTCGCCAGGCTGTTTGAAAGGTGGTGTGAGGAGGAAGCGGAGGTGGAAAGTGGGGAGCGTGCTGTGTTAGCCGCATCGGAGCCAGAAGAACAGATGCCTCAACAGGAGGTTTTCAAATGATGAAATGCAGATACAAAAAAGATTTTAGTGGACTGATTGGGGGATTTGGTGCGAAGGCCGGACTCGCCTTTTCTTTTAATTTATTGAAAATTAATGGGTTGTGAGATTTTATTTTGAGGATTTGCCCCCAAAATGGGACATAAAATTGAATACTGCGTGGAAGATCACAAAGTTGCGTGATTATCACTCATCGACAATTCCTATCCTAACCCTAAATTGCCTCATCAGCTCTCCACATCACACATGATGTGTTTATTGCTGTTCTGAAGACACCGCAACCTCGGTATGCTAAAATTTAACCAGGAACTGAGGATGGCCACATGACCCATAAAACTATCGTTAGTGTCGCTAGCTATGTTCAACAGCTGGCAAAAGATAACAATGTTACAGCTAACCGTGATGGCATGAGCCGCGTTGCTGTGACCATTACCGCACTTGCCGATGACTCTGTCGAGCTGGATAATGTTGAGCAATTACTGGTAAACCTTAAAAAGAAAGGTGTACTCAGTAAAGCTGAAATTTTACAGCTTCAGGGACGTTACTTCCGCGAACAAAAGCACTTTCATAAAAAAGCCACTGCATGAGTTTTGATCCATTTGGCGATTTCGATACCGCAGGCTATCTTCAAAATGTCCTTCAGCTTAAGGAGCCTGAAGAGGTCAAACGGGCAGAACATCTTGCTTTTGAAGCAAGTATTGAAATCGCATTCAACTACTTAGCTCAAACAGAAATTATAGATTACCAGGCTGTACTTAAAGTCCATGAGATCCTTTTCTCCGATTTTTATCCCTGGGCAGGAAAAGACCGTAACGAACTCGTTCCCCATCTTGCCGTTTTCAAAGGTTCTCAGGATAACCCCCGTCACACGGTCTTCGAGCGACCTGACTCCATCCGTATGGCTGTCGAATACGCCCTTTATTTGGCCAATAACAAGCAACGTTTCCGGGAAAGGCCTGGAGAAGTCATGGGGCTATTAGCCTTTGCACATCCTTTCCTCGGTGGTAATGGGCGTACTATTTTGCTTGTGTTTATGGAACTCGCCTTTCGAGCCAGTTTTGCCATTGACTGGTCACAGACAAGTAAGAATGACTATTTGAAGGCACTCAGCGACGAAATCGGAGAACCATCTAAAAAGCACCTTGATCGTTACCTGGAACCATTCGTAGTGAACATCACAAACCGGGATGCCTGGCCGGCTATTATTGGCGGGATTAAGGGGCTAGATGGTTTAGATAAAGAGAACATCTCTTATGAAAGCCTGGATGACCCCGAAGTACAAAAGATTTATATGACTTACCGTTCAGAATGAGTCAACTGCTATAAAGTGCCAATATTCTGTCACTTTTGATGCAGTATCGCTGTAATATTAGCACTATTTCAACCAGTCACAACATTCATATAACCCACATAATAGATCAATTCACCATGAAGAAATCCCTGAACGCAGGTTGTCAATCGTAAGGCAATGGTTTTATCTAAATAGATAACGAGCTTCACAAGAAGAAATGTCTGCGCAGACATTTCTTCAACACTCTCAAAAAACATGAGTCCTATCGTACTCAATAGCCCTCGCAGTAAAAAAAACAACCTACTACCTTAAACAATTATCCCGATGCCACTCCAGATAACAATACGATTCAACAGAAAACGCCTTTATTTTCTCCGGTAACAAACACTGCTCTTTAACACTAATATCCAGCTCCTTACTAATTAATAAACGCCCATCGTTCTCAAACGAAATCCATCCCTGATCAAATAGAATATCAATGTGTGCAGCTAATATAATTCCATTATAAGGGTCAAGGCGTTCACTCCCATTCTCGCAGGCAGCCCACGGTTTTATATGGCTGGCGCGGAGTAACGGCGCAAACATCGTTCCCGTAACGGGGCATGCCGGATACAGCATGAGACAATTTTTCCGAAAGGAACCCTGCCCCAGCCGTGCCGCAATCAGCTGCTCGCGTACGGTATCTTCAATAGTTTTATCCTGCTGAATAATAAGACAGTCACGTTGCGCCTGTTCATCTCCATCAGACGATATTAACGAAAGAACGTGCTGCTCAATTGCACTATCAGAAAGCACACTCAATCGCTGATGAACACGCTGCGCTGAATGAGAAAGCGCAGCAGGAGCGCCCTGCTCGTCACGCCAGCCGACACGCACATCACTAAGCCAGGAATCAAAACGGTCACGACTATTTTTCAGACTATTGTGAAACTCGCTGGCGGTTTTACCCGCTCCAAAGCGAGGATAAAACAAGGCAAAAGCCTCTTTCCATTTCTGGACACCCAGTCCTACGGGTGGTTGAGATTTACCGTACTTCGACAAATACCACGCAACTTCAAGCAAATCGTCTTCCGAGCTATTCAATGTTACATCCTGTTTTTCCAGCGTAATTCATCACCAGATTATGTCTGAAAAGATCGTTAACTAAACTGATCAGGTTAGTTGTTTTAGCAAAAACATCTCACACCGGTTTTCACAATCAACAAGCACTACACGCAACCAACAACACAAAAAGGAATACGCCATGCCCCCACACAAAATCCGCCAGGAGTGGCTGACGCTGGATGAGGCCGCAGAAGTTATCCGGCAGCACAACATCACATTGCTGCCTGCCGATCTGATCCGCCATGCCCTGCACGGCGATCTGCCTCTCTCAGTCTACTTCCCCTCGCCCGTACTTCTGAGACCACTCAATCCTCCTTGCCGCTTTGCCTGCCGATTCAGCAAGCCGCCCTTTCCACCTTCTCAGTGCAACAAACCCGGCAACCGCAAAGTGATGGCCAACTCTCCGCCATGCCGACGCGACCCGACTCTGCAACTGACCACCAGCCATCTGTGGAATTTGCCGTTGATCGGCCTTGAGCGCCTGCTGCTCCACCAGCAACTGGCGAAATCGTTGAATCACCCTTGCCCCAGTGATACCCACTGCTGCAACCAGATTGGCATTGTGGTCTGCGATGAAAACGACAGCTACTACCAACTCTGTTGCCGCAAATCGTTGCGAGAGCTTTTACTGGAACTGCTCGCCACGCAGAACAACCTCCAGGAAGAGCTGCATCTGCTGATTGGCCAGCTGTATGGCAATGGACGCAATGACCTGAAATCCCGGCTCAGTCTGTCCGTCTGCTACCTGCAGGATACATTGCCTCCTGACGCACTGTTCGTCATCCGCCGCACTCATCTCGAAGCCTTCCTGACCCGTCATCAGCCAGAATCAAAGGAGCGGATCACCTCCGCGCTTTCCCGTTTGCTGTGGCTGGCCTGCAAGCACAACCCGCAACTGGACGATGAAATGCTGGAGCATCCCTACAAACTGCTGAACATTTTCGAATGCTGGGCGCGTGAAGAAGGTATGCACCTGCCGCTGAGCGCCGAGACGTTAAAAACTGCACTCCAGCGCGGCGCACCGCCGTAACGCGGTCAACTAACCCTTTCAACTAACAACTCTCACTAACCCAGATAAGGATTTTTACTGCCTGGCAGGGACGCTGCTGCTTTGATAACCACGCCCATCGTGCTGATGTGAACGACTCTGGACACAGGAGGAATGGTTATGAATAGCGACAGATTTTTACGCTTACGCCAGGTGGAAGACAAAATCGGCTTCGGTAAATCGTGGATTTACCGGCAAATACAGCTGCAACAGTTTCCGCCATCCATCCGACTCAACAGCCGCCACGTCGCCTGGCTGGAAAGCGAGGTGGATGCCTGGATCCACCAGCGCATCCGGCTTACCCGCGATGTCTGAATGCCGGAGGAAGATTATGTGCGCTTCACACCTGCTCAACCGCTGGCTTCACGGTGCCAGCACTACCGGAGAACAGGAAATGGTCCAGGTCATTCTGGAACAAATCCAGCCGTTCGCCCTCAATCCCCGCGTCACCCGCAACCCCGGCTATGACGTACTGAAAGCGTCAATTCTTGCCCGCGGGCTGGATAACCCGCCGGTGTTGACCCGTCGCCCCGGCGATGAAAAATATATGCTCGCCAGCGGCGGGAATACGCGCCTCGCCATCCTCAATGAACTGTGGCAGGAGACGCAGGATGAACGTTACCACCGCGTCTGCTGGCCGTTCAGACCGTGGCCGGAAACGCTGTCACCGCAGCAAGGCGAAGTCCAGTGCCTGATCGGCCATCTGGCGGAAAGCGACCTGCATAATGGATTGATGTTTATCGAACGCGCGGAAGGGATCCTGCACCTGCGCGATCTTTACCTCGAGGCAGGTGTTGAATGCCCGACGCAGCTGGCGCTGGCGGAGCAACTCACCCGAGACGGCTATCCCGTCAGCCAGTCGCAAATCAGCCGGATGTTGCAGACCGTCGACTGGCTGCTGCCCTGCATCCCTAACGCGCTATATGGCGGTCTGACCCGAAAGGTTATCGATCGCCTGCTGGCGCTACGCAGCGCAGCGGAACAAGTCTGGGCAAAGCTGATGCCGCTGGAACGCCAGCCGGAATTTGCCGACCTGTTCAGCACCGCCCTCGCCACCTTCAACGGCGAGCCGGAAGCCGTGGTACCGCAACTGGTGCAGGACGAACTGCTCGGCGAGATGAGCTGTCGCAGCGGCATGAGCTGGAATACGTTGCTGGCGGAACTGACCGATGGCCAGAGCAAGCGGCAGGTGCTGCTGGGGCCTCCGGTCGAAAAGGTCCTCTGGCCGCCACCGCCGGAAGTGGAAAAAGCACCACTACCAGAGCCTGAGCCACCGACTGAACCCGCCGCGCCCGATGAGTCAAAGCCCTCACCGCTGGTGCATACGGCACGGTCGCTGTGTGCCTGCTGGGGATTGGACGCCTGTATCCAGCCGGACGACAGCGCTCCGGCCGGTTTCACCCTCGCGGCCTGCCACGAATTTCCCCATCCGGCGGCACAGCGCTGCTATCAGGTACTAGCCGCCCTAAATGGCGACACCAGTACGCCGATGCCCGCCCTCGAATTGCTGCTGTCGCCGGACTACGACAACGCTCAGATCCAGCAACTTATGCAGCTTATCAGCCTGTGCCGCCAGCGGCGGCTGCGGGAGGTTCGCCATGACGCCCTCAGTTAACCAGGCAGTACTCACCCACATCGTCCAGGCGCTGAAGGAGGGGCAGATCCGCTACTGCGAATCGCTCGGCTTCAGCCCGCAGGAGCTGTGCGAGCTGACGCGCCTTACCGCCGACGACATCCTGTTTCTCAGCAACAGCGCGGTGCAGTTCATCACCACCCATATTGACCACGAAATGCTGGGCCGGATGCTGGCAAGGATGGAGCAGGAGCGGCTGTTCCAGCAGCGTCTGGAGGAAGCCCTGTCGCTGGGCGCGTCCATCGAGTTCATCAACCACTATTTTGGCCTTTCCACGCCGGAGGTCTGCGCCCGGCGACGGCTGATTGGCCTGTTTGTTCGGCAAGGGCGCAACAATGCTCCGGATGAGCAGGTGGAGACGCTGGTGTGGAACGAGTGGCAGAAAACCGACGTGAAAAAGCTCGACTCACCCGAAGCGCTGACCGCCATGATAGCGATGGCCCGCGAACACGATCTGTCGCTGACGGTCATCTGGAACCTGCTGCGCCAGTGGACTCAGGAGAAGCTGCTGCATGAAGAGTGACGATCGGCTGCTGTTTCTCGGCAACCCACAGCAGAGCGTGCCGAAGCGCCTGCTGCTGGCGCGCAACCTCTCCCCGCGCGACAAGTTCACGTGGCAACTGCTGCGCCTGCACGCCCGCGACGACGGCAGCGGCGTCTTTCCCTCCTACAACGAACTACAGGGCTGGCTCTCCGACCAGCCTGAGGGCGAGAAGGCCTCGCGCAGTACGGTCAGCAACGCGCTGGTGATGCTGCGGATCACTCGCTGGCTGAGCCTGTGCCAGCGGCTGCGCGACGAGCAAAGCGGCAGGATCACCGGTAACCTCTACGCCCTGCATGATGCGCCACTGACTCATGCCGATGCCTGCCGGATGGACAGAGAATATCTGGCGCTGCTCACCGCCTGCTCCCGCCACCACAACCGGCGTATCCGCAACATCGCCATCGGGTTACTGCTCGCCCTACAACAACCTGTGGACAGTGGACGAACCTGCACTGAGTCTCCATTGAAGACCGCCCCTGGTCTTAATCGAAGACTCAGTAAAAAATGCCCGAGTCTTCAATTAAGACTCAGTGATGCGGCGGGGGCTGGCGGGCAGCCGGAGCCGCATTGCGTACATACTGGTACAGATTTAAACAATAAACATCAAAAGCGTACGCAACTGCTGCACTGGCCTGTGGATAATCCCTTCAGCGCCAGCGAGCGCCGCGCCGCCGAACGCGCCATGCGCAATCTGGATCCCGACCTCTGCCAGCAGGTGCTGGACGACTGTCTGTGGCGGATCGCCGCCCACGATATCCACCGTCCCCTCGCCTACCTGCTGGCGACGCTGGAGCGGGCCAGACGGGGCGAGTTCAATCAGCTTCGGCGCAGGCGAAGATAGCCCCGATTTTATGCGCAGCGCATAAAGCCGGTGTACCAGCTATCAATCAAACCTCATTCATCGGCGAAATTAACTTTCTGTGAACCAAATGGGTTTCCCGTCGCCTGACTCATTGCGCGGACCGACACTGCGGGCATCTGAATCCATGGAGAATTTCCGATGCCTGGCACAACCCTGTTCAGCGATATCCGCATCACCCTGCACACCCGCGTCGCCGCCCGGCTGTGGCAGGCGCATCCCACTGGCATGCTGCTCTGTCTGGCGTTACTCAGGCGTCTGCTGCGCGCCGAAGAGGCCGACGATCCGTGGGCCGCCCACTGGCTGAAGCAACTGCGCATCCGCCTGAACCTGATCGCCCACCTGCTGAAGCAAAAAAACCGTCGGCTGGACCAGGCCTTCGCCAGCCTGCCGAGCGCTATCCACACCACGCAGGTCAGTAACCCGTCCCCGACCGAATTCATCCTGCCGCTGGCGCTGTTCTCTCCGCCCGGTTCGCGCCTGCTGCAACAGTTGATTGATTACGATCTGCTGGTCCGCCGCACCCTGCTTGCCTGGCATCTCGGCCTTATCGCCCAGGCGGAGAAGCGCGATTTCATTGCCACCATCCCACGCCTGATGCTCCAGGTGTTCAGCTTCGTGAACCGCTTTCGCACCACCGGCGTGACCCGCGCCGACGTGCGGGCAAACAGTCCGCTGGCGCAGACGATGGCGCATAAGCTAGGGAATTTGCCCAAAAAGATGCTTGCGGAGATACAGCGCGATGTTCAATGACGACGACGAAGAAAGCGCCGCCCGCAAAAGCTCGCTAAAGGGCCTTTTAAAGGCCTTTAAGGGTAAGGGAGAGCTGCGAGCGCTGGTGCGGGAATTACAGACGTTGCGCGCGCAACTGCAACAACGTCAGCCGATGCTGAAACAGGCGGTGTATGAATTGCCGGGGCGGAACGTACCGCTGATCCTGTGCAGTAACCCGGCGCGCTCCGGCGTCAGCTATCTGCGCTGGCGCAATCTGGACAACAACCGTTCGGGAGGCGTGGCGTTGCAGGAGGCCATTCAACAGCCGGACGTGAGCGATGAACTGCGCGATGCGCTGATGGCGCTCGAATGGCGGCGACAGGTGCTGAATACGCAGCTTTCGGTGGTGATGTTTATGCTGCGGCGAATACAGCCGTTAACCACGCTGGTTTAAAATTTTGCGCAAAGTTAAACCCTGAGTGTCACTTTAGCGATTTTTTTAAACTCACTTTATGCACCTTAAAGCAGGCACTATCCGCTTACTGCGCGTTTTAAGGTGCAATTTTTACCTTCTCCCTCCAGTTTCCCCTGTCGCCTTACCCCTCCGGCACACCATGCTGAACTCCCTTTCACCGGAGACAGCCCATGCAACTTTACCTGTGCGAAAAACCCTCTCAGGCGCGCGATATCGCCCGTGTTCTTGACGCCCGTAACCGCAGCGATGGCTACCTGCATAGCGCCACCGTGACCATCACCTGGTGCTTTGGCCATCTGCTGAGCATGGCCGCGCCGGAGGATTACGATCCGAAACTGAAACACTGGCGGGCAGAGCATCTGCCGTTTATTCCTCCGGCGTGGCGGCTGGTGATCCGCCCGGAGGTGCGCAAGCAGTTCCGCATCATCGAAAAGCTGCTGAAACAGGCGGATGCAGTGGTGATTGCCACCGACGCCGACCGCGAAGGCGAAACCATCGCCCGTGAAATTCTGGAACAATGCCGCTGGCGCGGTCCGGTCCAAAGGCTGTGGCTGTCGGCGCTGGATGACGCCAGTATCCACAAGGCGCTTGCTGCCCTGCGACCCGGCGACAACACGTTTCCGCTGTACCAGGCCGGACTGGCGCGCGCCCGCGCCGACTGGCTGGTCGGCATCAACATGACCCGCGCCTGCACGCTAATGAACCGGCGGCACAAGGGTGTGCTCTCCGTGGGCCGGGTGCAGACGCCGACCTTACGCCTGGTGGTGGAGCGCGACCGGGAGATCTCCCGCTTCACGCCCCGCCCCTGGTGGCGGGTAGATGCCCGATTGCATACAGGCGGCAATTCCTTTCTGGCACAGTGGCAGCCCGATGGAGCTTACTGCGATGACGAAGGGCGCTGTATCCGAGAATCCGCCGCCCGCGAGGCCACCGCGCGCCTGCAACAGGCCGGAACCGCGCTGGTAATGGACGTGACAACCCGGCGGGAGAAAACGCCGCCACCGCTGGCCTTCACCCTCAGCGCCCTGCAGCAGGTCTGCTCAAAACAGTGGGGCATGGGCGCGCAGGAGGTACTGGATATCGCCCAGCGCCTGTATGAAACCCATAAGGCCACCACCTATCCGCGCACCGACTGCGGCTGGCTGCCGCTCTCCATGCACGCTGAAGCACCGCAGGTTCTGGCGGCGCTGGTCGCCAGCGACATCTCACTGCAGCCCCTCGCCACACAGCTCAACCTGCAACAGCGTTCCCGGCTATGGGATGACAGTAAAATCACCGCCCACCACGGTATTATCCCGACCCGTAAAACGGTGGATCTGACGCAGCTAAGCGACAGTGAGCGCAAGGTATACGGCCTGGTACGCAGCCATTTTCTGGCGCAGTTTCTGCCGGACCATGAGGTGGACAAAACCGACCTGCGCCTGAACTGCGCCGGGGAAACGCTGGTTGCCCGTGGCTCAGTGGTGATTGTCAGCGGCTGGCGACAACTGTTTTTGCGCGAGATGGCAACCCAATCGCCGGAAGAAACGCAGGCACTTCCCGCCCTGCTACAGGGACAAACCTGCGAGGTGGAACAGGTGGACGTTCGCGCCCGCCAGACCCAGCCACCGGAGCACTACACCGAAGGGACGCTGATTGCCGCGATGAAAAACGCCGCCCGTTTTGTCAGCGATGAGCGCCTGAAACAGCGGCTGAAAGAGAACGCCGGTATTGGCACCGAAGCCACCCGCGCCGGGATTATCCAGACGCTGCTTAAGCGTGGTTATCTGATTAAGCAACGCCGCTTTCTGTTGGCAACGGATACCGCCAGCGCGCTGATTGACGCCCTGCCGGAAACGCTGAAAGATCCGGGCACCACTGCGCTATGGGAGCAGATGCTGGATGACATCGCGACGGGGAAAATGGGGCTGGAGGCGTTCCTGGCGCAGCAGC
The DNA here is from genome assembly GCF_000293135.1 of Klebsiella sp. OBRC7. Taxonomy (NCBI): domain Bacteria; kingdom Pseudomonadati; phylum Pseudomonadota; class Gammaproteobacteria; order Enterobacterales; family Enterobacteriaceae; genus Klebsiella; species Klebsiella sp. OBRC7. Next base: position 19,474 of record NZ_ALNJ01000136.1, read on the forward strand.
AAGAAACCGTTACAGCGCTCACGGCTCAAATAGTCAGAGGCCAGAAAAGTGGCTCATCAGGTTAGCAAAACGCCCGGCGTTTGCCGGGCGTGAAAACAACGACAGTGAACAATTATGGCTTGTGTTCAATCGCCGGGTTGTTGTTGATGGCGATGCGCTGCGGTTTCTCTTCTTCTGGGATATCCTGGTGTAATTCAATCGCCAGCAAGCCGTTTTCCAGCGAAGCGCCGGTCACTTTCACATGCTCCGGCAGACTATAGCTGGCCCGGAAGTCGCTGCGGCTGATACCCCGATGGATCCACCCTTCTTCGCCGCTTTCGGTTTTCTCCTCTTCACGTTTACCGCTGATGTTCAGCTGACCGCCGACGGTTTCAATTTCCAGTTCGCTCTCTTTCCAGCCCGGCACGCTGAGCGTCAGTTCATAACGATTATCCCCCAGCCGACGGATATTGTACGACGGCGTGGAGGGTAACGGCGTGCTGCCGGTTAGCTGGCTAAAGAGGCGATCGATACGGTTAAAACGGTCCGTAAACAGAGAATCGGAGAGATCGTGCAACACGGGAAAAGTTCTGAGAGTCATCATGTACCTCCTGAACAGTAAAAAAGAATATTCAAAAAGTTCATGTCTTGTGGGCAGGTGTTTCTTACCCGCTTTCTAGATAAGGTTCCTGTACAACTTTTCAACTCACTGAAGCGCAATTTTGTGATGAAAATCACATACTCTCCTCTCAGCCTGTCACGGAAATTATTCAGCCACCGGTAACAAATCTCGCTGTCCTCTCCCCCCGAAAGCTGTTGCTGTAATGCCGTTATCACCAAAGTCCGCCATGCATTCCTGAAACGCGGAGGCGCACAGCGCGGAATGCCCGTACTGCCAGTAACTCAGAGGCCTTGCAGCCCATGAGCCAAACCCGAAGCGGGGCATCCCCGCGCATGGGGCCTCCGCACCTTTCAACACGGAGATACCACCATGAACGATACCCACTACTTCAACCTGTACACCAGCGGTCTGGGCTACCTCAACCGGATCCGGGAAGTGACCCCGAAAAAAGGCGAACCGTTCCTGTGCTGCGACATTGCCGCACTGCGGGGCGAAGCCAGCAACGCGGAGCACACCTGGTTCGACTGCCGCGTCAGCGGCAAGGAAGCGCAGAAACTGGTGCGCCGCTGTATCGACGCCTGCGAGCAGAAACGCAAGGTGCTGATCCAGTTCCGCCTCGGCGATCTGTATGCCGACACCTTTGTCTACAGCAAAGGCGACCGTAAAGGCGAAACCGGTGTCAGCCTGAAAGCCCATCTGCTGCACATCGGGCTCATCAAAATTGACGGTGAAGAGGTTTACCGGGCAGAGCGCGAAGCTGAATCCCAGCCAGCGCCAGACGCACCGCCAACAGAGCCTGTAGCGCAGTTCTGACGCACAGCATTCACCCTGCCGGGGAAATTCCCCGCCGGGGCGTTTCCCTGGCCTTTTACCGGAGAGACGCATGATGAATACCGCATTGAATTCACGCGAAGAAGCCCTTAACCAGGGCAAACTGATTAACCTTGATGACAAGGCGCTGGACGCTGGCTTACCGCTGGATCTGGCCATTACCCTTTCGGCGCACAAGCACTGTCTTGAAGACCGGAATGACAACGCCATCAGGGACTTGCTGAAAGGTGTTGAAATGGCGGTGATAGTGGCCTTTATCGCCCACCAACCGCCGCAACGCACCATTCGTATCGATTACCGCTCGGTGCTGTCGCAGAAAACCAACGGCAGCACGCAGCAGCAAACCGTCAGGCTAACGTTACGCGTTCATTTTTCTGAGCAAGGCATCCCCATCGCCGCCACGCTGGGGCTGATGGGTGAAAGATTCCCTTACTGAATTGATTTCGCGCCCTTAACCGGGCGCTATTTTTTGACGCCGCAAACAGTTGTCGGTATTCCCCAGCCCTCTCATCCAGCACGCTCCTGTCAAAGCACTGTGGAGGATGCGATGAAACGACTATTAATAGCCCTGCTCCTGTTCATTTTCATCGGCGTGGCCACCGCCTCCCCAGCCACGCCTGAAGTCGTCCGCTACGACCGCTATCTGCTGGTCAGCACATCACCGCAACAGCCGCCACTCGAACAGCTTACCGCCCTGTCCGTGCCGCCCGGTTTTCACCCGACGGTAGGGGAAGCGTTGCAATACCTGCTGCGCGACAGCGGCTGGTCTTTGTGTCTCGCCGATGCGCACCGGGCGCAGCTTTATGTGCTCCCATTACCGCTGAGCCAGTACAACACCGGCCCGCTGCGCCTGAAGAGCGCCCTGCAACTGCTGGCGGGCCCGGCGTGGCGGATGACCACCGACGAAAACCGCCGCGAAGTCTGTTTCGCCAGCGACCATTCCCTCCCCCAGACGGTGGCTTACCGTCATCCCGTGTCCCTCCGCCCTTTGGGGCCGTTAACGGCCCCGTTTTTTCTCGCCGGGACCGTAAAGCGCGGTGATATCCGCCTGGCGGTGATCGTGCCGTCGGAGGCTGTTTACCTCCATCAGGTGGTGTGGCTGCGCACGGGGGAACAGTGGCGCGGCTGGCGGCTGGAGCGGTTTGATGAGCGTCGGGCGGTATTCCGCCACGGCAAACGCCAGTTGACGCTGAAAGTACCGGAGTAAGCGATGAAACGCCTGATTCTCCTGTTATTGCTCACTGCAAGCGTGGAGGCGCAACCGCTCCAGATGCAGACCAGCCAGAATGCGGACTCTGCACTCAGACCGCTGACCGCGCAACAGCAGGCCACCGTCTGGGGCGTCACGCAGGAAGAGTGGCAGCGCTATCTCACGCTGAAACAGCAGGCGCGCGGCGTCTGGTCGCCGGGGCTCGATCCACTGACCACGCTGGGCGTCGAAGCCGACACTGACCACGAACGCCAGCACTTCGCCGAACTGCTGGTCAGGCAGGAGTACCAACGGCTGGAGAAAGAACTCGCCTTTCAGCGCGCCTATGACGCGGCCTGGCAACGCCTCTATCCGGGCCTGACACCGCTGAAAACCACCTCTGCCAACACTTCCCGCGTTTCGTTGTTCGTCCAGGATGACTGCCCACCCTGCGACAGCCTGCTGCGTACCCTGCTGGCGCAGCAGCGTCCGCTGGATATCTGGCTGGTCAACAGCGAAGGCGATGATAACCGGGTGCGCCGCTGGGCGATGGCGCACGGCATCGACACAAAGCTGGTGAGTGAACACAGCATCACCCTTAACCACGACGCGGGTCGCTGGCTGCTTTTGGGGCAGAGCAAAATCCCGGTGGCGCTGGAGCGTAAGGGGGAGCAATGGCGCGAGGTCCTGCCCTGATCCTGCTGCTGCCCTGCCTGGCGCTGGCACAGCCGCTGCCGGAAGCGTACTTGCGCGCCGCAAAAAATTACCGCGTGCCGCCGGAACTGCTGTGGGCCGTCACACAGACCGAAAGCGGGGCGAACCTGAGCGGCAGGCATCTCCCATGGCCGTGGACGCTCAATATCAAAGGTACCGGCTACCGCTACGCCAGCCGGGAGCAGGCCTGTCAGGCGCTGCTGGCCGCCATCCGCCGTACCAGCCCGAAGCGCATTGACGTGGGGCTCGGGCAGATCAATATCGGCTGGCACCGGGCGTATTTTGACTCTCCCTGCGACGCCCTGCATCCCCTGCAGAACCTGTCGCTCACCGCGCAACTGCTGCGTCAGCGCTACGATGAACGCCCCGGAAGCTGGCTCAATGCCGCAGCTCGCTATCACCGCCCTGCAGGCGGCGCGCCCGCTGCACGCTACCGCAAGCTGGTCAGCCGCCACCTGCAACAGGCCGCTCCGCCATGAGCTGCTACGCGCTGGAAGCGCTGCTGCGCCCGCCCGTGGAGTTTTACAGCACCGTCACCGCTGGCTGTGGCGCACTAATCTGCCTGACGCAAGCATCGCTGCTGATGCTCACGCCGTGGCAGGCCCGCCTGATGGCCTGCGCACTGTTGCTGCTGGCCCTGCGACGTGGCTGGCAGGGCTGGCACATCGTGCGCTACCACCGCAACCTGTTGCGCCTGCCGCGCTACGCGATCACCAGCAGGAATATCCCGGTCAGCCGCCAGCGGCTGTTTCTCGGTAAGGGCTTTCGCTGGCAGCCCATCCACACCCAGCGTCTGTACGACTGCCTGCAACCGGAAGCCGCACGCTGGCTGCGCCCGGGATGGTGTTACCGCCTGGCAAGACACATCGAAAAACGCAGCGAGCATACTATGCCCGGTCTTAGCCGCCTGCTCAGCGCCGATCGCTGGCTGAACCCGGTGCGCCCGCTGCCGCCCGTCGGCGGCAATCCGTGGCTGCATGGAGTAGAACTGAAAGAGTACGACGTCACCCTGCCGCTCAGCGAACGCCCCGGCCACACGCTGGTGCTTGGCACCACCCGCGTCGGCAAAACCCGACTGGCGGAACTACTTGCCACTCAGGACATCCGCCGTGGCGAGGTGGTGATCGTTTTCGATCCGAAAGGCGACGCCGATCTGCTGAAGCGTCTGTGGACGGAAGCGCAGCGCGCCGGACGCGGCGACCGCTTTATCCTGTTCCATCTGGCCTACCCGGAGATCTCCGCCCGCTATAACGCCATCGGGCGCTTTGGCCGCATCTCGGAAGTGGCGTCGCGCCTCACTGGACAGCTTTCCGGCGAGGGTAACTCAGCGGCCTTTCGCGAGTTCGCCTGGCGCTTTGTCAACATCATCGCCCGCGCCCTGGTGGCGCTCGGACAGCGCCCCGACTATCAGTTAATTTCCCGCCACGTGGTCAATATCGACGCCCTGTTTATCGACTATGCCCGCATCGTGCTGCCACGCCACAACGCGCGGGCGTGGGAAGTGGTGGCGCAACTGGCGGAGCGCGTTAACGACAAAAACACGCCGCGCCATATGCTGGGACGCGATCCTCACGTAGTGGCGCTGGAGCAGTACCTCAACGCGGAGAAATTCTACGATCCGATCCTCGATGGGCTGCTCTCGGCGGTGCGCTATGACAAAACCTACTTCGACAAGATTGTCGCCTCGCTGCTGCCGCTGCTGGAAAAGCTGACCACCGGCACGCTCGCCGCCCTGCTCGCCCCCGACTATCACGATCTGGACGACATACGTCCGATCCTCGACTGGCAGCAGGCGATCCGCCAGAAGGCGGTGGTCTATGTCGGACTGGATGCGCTGTCTGATGCGGTGGTTGCTGCCGCCGTCGGCAATTCGATGTTTGCCGACCTGGTGAGCGTCGCCGGGCATCTCTACAAATTTGGCCTGAATGATGGACTGCCCGGCAATAGCGAAAAACCGTCGCCCATCAACCTGCATTGCGATGAGTTTAATGAACTGATGGGCGAGGAGTTTATCCCGCTGGTCAACAAGGGCGGCGGCGCGGGCATTCAGGTCACCGCCTATACCCAGACGCTGAGTGATATTCAGGCCCGCCTCGGTAGCGCGCCCAAAGCAGGCCAGGTGGTCGGCAATTTCAACAACCTGATTATGCTGCGGGTGCGCGAAACCACCACCGCCGAACTACTGACGAAGCAACTGCCGCAGGTGGAAGTGCGCAGCCGTCAGGTTAGCTCCGGCGTCACCGACACGCCGGGCGGCATCAACAGCTTTACCAGCAATACCCGCGAGCAGGTAACCACCAGTAATGTGCCGCTACTTGATACCGCCGCGCTGATCCAGCTTCCCAAAGGGCAGGCCTTTGCCCTGCTCGAAGGCGGGCAGTTGTGGAAAATTCGTCTGCCGCTGCCCATCGACGACAAACACTGGACGCTGCCGTATTCTATCCAGCAGCTAACAGAATGGATGCAGCCCCGCCAGAACGGAGGGAACGTAGAATGAGCCAGCAACAACCGACACTCCCTTCTCAGCCACCTTCCGGCTTGGTAATTGGATTATTAAGACTTGTAAGTTATGCATTGGTAATTATTATTGAGGGAGTCTTTTTACATCTGTTGCTGACATTATTTCTATATTTTTTATGGCCGCAAGACGATGTTGAGCATATTTCGCGTGCAGTGCTACACGAACAGGCAGCGCTGGAGCAGGATCTACGTAGGCATCCGTTAAAAACTCATATTCTGGGTTTACTACAATATAACCAAATAGTGTTGAGACATACTGAAGAAATAGTACTCAGTCTCTTCAAACAACGTGAACTGACATCTTCACTGAGTCCTGTAATCCGCAGCATAACGTACACTATGTTTTATTCGATGCAAAGTGTTATGATGCAGGTGCTCAGATTGATTATAACTTTTCCACTATTTTTATTTTGTATGACAATGGGAATGATTGAGGGATTGGTTCTGCGAGATCTGCGACGATTTGGTGCGGGTTATGAGTCAACGTTGATTCTTAACCGGCTAACTTCCATAATGGGAAAAACATGTAAGTATATAATTATTATAACTCTCTCAGTTCCAAATGTTTTTCCCTCACTAAAAATAGATTATTTATCATTCCTATCTGCAGGGGTTATGATTTATTATCTTCTTTTGTGTATGAATATCCGAGGAAGGTTATAATCCATTTCCCCAACACTTCCTAAAAAACACCTAAAATGAGGCATTAAAATAGCTTTTGTTGAACAATTACATTTTTCAAAAGATCATTATCCACATCAGAAGCATCACCTAAAAGAAATGGGCTGATTGGATTATGTTTTTTCATATTAGCTTTCACTATATTTTCATTAAATGTTGCATAACAATACCTACAACCATGTAAACAAGTATTATACTGTCCGATATCAATGCTTTTGATACATCCACATGCTTCTCGCTGCCCTGAATCTTTTATACCTGAAACATGTAGTCCGAATAACTCCTTCAGCAACCTATCATCAATACATTTACCCTTAACGATTCCAACCTGTTCAAGATCAAGCGATTCCGCACATGTTGATATTTGCATATCGTATTCCCGAGCGACATCTGCAAAAAAAGAGCATAAATCATAAAGTTCCTCATGGAAATGAGTAATATCCCTATATGTAAAATCAGGGATAAGATTGAGGTTTCGCTTTGTTTTTTGATACAAATCTGCGAAACTAATCACTACACGGTCAGTATGACCAACCAGATTAGAGGCTATCTTCTGGAAAAGCCGTTTATGCTCAGAAACTGGCGTTGCACTTGAAATAATTATCGGATCATAGCGCCATATTACTTTATTACGGCCAATTTTCTTGCTTAGCGCTAAAAAAGTTGATATTGCACGATGAGGGTTTAATCCATGAGCATCCAGTATTTTCGGATAACCTGTTATGGTATACTGAAAATAATATTTAAACTCCTTAAGAAGATCCAGATCAGATAGCATCTTACCGGGGTTTCTCGTCCAGAAAACGATAGCATCGATATCTTCGGGAAGCAAAGATATCCTTTTTACTTGATGGTAGTTATAGGGATTTCGTATCAACAGAAACCCTTCTTTAATTCGATTCATAAACCAGTCATGGTAAAAAGCAGGGATATCTGTTCGTCTACTGGCACTGATTATCATTTCAATTTACCTACAAAATATACAGATTTACGAAACACTTTAGGACTAATACTTGAGTATATATCATCAGGATAGGAGAAACCACAATGTTCACTATCATAATGATAATCACGATAACCTGCATCTGCTACCGCAGTCATTATTTTAATTATCTTCTCTTTGACGAGAGGTTCATTTCGGTCATTAATTACAATGTATGAACATTCACTTTTATTATTTTTAATGTTTTCAATTAATTTATTAACACCAGACTCATCAAGTTCAGAAACAATATATGATAATGTTGCAATATCGAACCTTTCAGAAAAATTAACATCCTCCGTCGTGACATCCACAATATTTCTATAATATTTTCGCTCAAAATCCTGAGGGCTATTTGAAAACATAACTTCTTTAGCTAACTCAGTCCACTCATCGCAACATTCGATCCTAAATGCAGTAATATTTTTGCAGGATAAATCATTACGATGCTTATCAAGCCAACGATGAAAAGCATATGTATCTATTCCTGGACCAGCACCAAAACTTGCGAATACTATTTTTTCTTTATCCTTAAGCTCATCATAAAAACTCATCGCCAAATGATCAAGCGCATTAGAAATCTCAGAAGAATGAACAGGCAAATACCGCGCAATATAGATATACCTTTTATTATCACATTCGTAATTCACATCATTGCCATCAAAATACATATTACTGCTACATTGAAGACAATCATCACCTAAGGAAGCATCACATTTGAGATGTTTGTCCCCTTCAATCCTATCATGACAATTTTTAATTAAACCATCCATAATTTAACCTCGAAGCATTACCATTAGAAAAACAATAATGGAATGTACCGAAATTTTTCGTGTTCTAAATCAATTAACCAATCATTACTAATGACAACTTCCCGCCTCATAATTTTTACAGTCGCCACAATTCCTTTTGACTTAACAAAAACTATCAGCATCAACAATGAGTTTCTGAAAGATATCCCAAGTTAAAGTTTTTATCTTCTTCCGCATTCATGCCTGTGTGGAACCTTGTCTTATGCAGCATCATATACTTCTATCACTGATTCTTCTTAGCTTCGGAGGGCCAGCCTTCGCCTCCCCGGAATCCACCCAACTCGCCCTCGCGCTGAAGCAACTCGACGGCGTGAAAACCTCGCTGGAGCGCGCCCGGAGCAGCGCCAGCACCGATCCACAGTCGCGCTACTTCTTCGACTACTCACAGGCGCAGCAAGACATTTCTGCCGTTGAACAGGGCATCCGCCGCTACCTTAGCCCGGCAAGAGCGCAGCCGCGCGCCATTCAGCCTCTGAGCGCCAGCTACCAGCAGGAGAACCCCGATGACTGATTCGCAACTCGCCGCCTTCCAGGCCGCCAGCCTGAGCAAACCGGAGACCGTCAGCCTGCTGGTGCTCGGTCTGTTTACCAGCGCCCTGCTGCTGTGGTGTGCCTGGACACTGCTGGTCGCCTGGCAGGGCGTCTGCCGCCAGCGCCTGAGTTGGCAGAGTTTTGGCGCGGTAGCGGCCCGTTCACTATTACTGGTTCTGGTCAGTTTCTGGCTGGTCCTGAGCTGAGGAGGCATCATGCGCTGGCTTTTATTACTGCTGCTCGCCACATTTAACGCCCTCGCCGACCTGCCGACGATGGAAGATCCGTCACGTGGCCAGGGCAAGGGCATTATGGAGACGCTGCAGAACTACGGTTTTGATATCGTGGTCGTGCTGGCTCTGGGCATCTGTGCCGTCGGATTTCTGGTGGTAGCGAACAACTGTATCGCCACCTATTCGGAGATCCAGAGCGGACGCAAGCAGTGGAAAGATCTGGGCTCGATGGCGGGGGTTGGCAGCATTCTGCTGGTAATCATCATCTGGCTGCTCAACCAGGCCTCGGACATCCTCTGATGACGACAATTCCTTTCCTACCCGACCGCCTCAACCGTGAACCGGTGGTCTGGCGCGGCCTGACCACCAGAGAGTTGTTTCTGGCGCTGGCAAGCGGTCTTGGTGGTGGTTGCATATCCGGCATTCTGCTGGCCCTGCTCACCGGTTACTGGCCGTTGATCCCCGGTTCGGCGCTGGCAGGCGCGGCGTTGCTGATTCAGGGCGGTGGGCGCATTCTGGCGCGAGCCAAACGCGGTAAGCCCGACAGTTGGCTACCCTTAGCAATCCTTGCCTGGCTGGAACGTCATCATCTTCGCGGCGCACAACTGGTGCAGCACAGTACCGTATGGGTAGTGCGCAGGAGTCCGCGATGAGCCGCTTTCGCCACGCGCTGGCCGAGCGCGATAACCATATCCTGACGCTGCGGGCGGTGATTATTCTGCTGTGCCTGTGTCTGGCGGGCGTCGGCTACGGCTGGTACAGCGCGCCGCAAAAGCTCACCCTCTGGTTCCCGCCGGATCTGCGCAGCGGCAGCACCCGCCCGTGGTGGGAAGTGCCTCCCGCCAGCGTCTACGCCTTCACCTTTTATATTTTCCAGCAACTGAACCGCTGGCCGGACAACGGCGAGGAGGACTATTCCCGCAACCTCCGCTCGCTGCGCGCCTACCTGACGCCCGCCTGTTACACCCGCCTGGAGCACGATTTCCAGGTGCGGCGCAACGGCGGTGAACTGCGCGAACGGACACGAGGCGTGTATGAGCTTCCCGGCCACGGCTACAGCAGTTTGGTACATGATGGTGATAAACACCCTGTCCCGCGCGTCGAGACCTTAAGCCAGGACACCTGGCGGGTAACGCTGGACGTGGCAGTTGAAGAGTATTACCAGAACGAGCCGGTGAAAAAAGCGCTGGTGCGCTACCCGTTGCAGGTGGTGCGCTACGCCATTGATGCGGAGAAAAACCCGTGGGGACTGGCGATCGACTGTACCGATGCCGCTCCGCAGCGTCTGGTAGCCGAGGAGAAACAATGAAATACCTCTTCTTTGCTTTGTTATTCAGTCTCCCGGCCTTCGCCACGGAAGTGGTGCAGTGGGAAAACATCCCGCTACCCGTCGCGCTGCATGTCGGGCAGGAGCGGATTGTCGACGTGGGGAAAGCGGTGCGCATCGGCTATTCCGCCACGCTGGAAGGTAAAGTGCGCCTGCAAAGCGCGGGCGGAAAGGTCTTCCTGCTGGCAAATACGGCGTTCCCGTCCACCCGCATTCAACTACGAGATACCGGCAGCGGCGAGCTGATCCTGCTGGATATTCATGCCATCCAGAACACTTCGCCACTTGAACCCGTACAAATCAGCTATGCGCCGCAGACGCCTGCCACAGCAAAAACGTCCGTCCCGGTGACAGCATCAACCGAGCCCCTGCCCGTCCTGCTGGTGCGCTATGCCGCGCAGAATCTGTATGCGCCGCTGCGCACCGTCGAAGCCCTGCCCGGCGTCACGCCTGCGCCCGTCCGGCTGGCGAAACGCATCACCACCTTACTGCCGCAGCAGCCTGTTACCGCCATCCCGCTGGCGTCATGGCAGATTAACGCCACCACCGTCACCGCCATCCGCCTGCAAAACCAGAGCGGACAGCGCATCACGCTCGATCCGCGCGAGCTTCAGGGGCAGTTCACCGCCGCCGCGTTCCAGCATGACTGGCTCGGCCCGCGTGGTCTGGCAGAAGATACCACCGTGGTGTACCTGGTGACGGAAGGCCCGGTTTCCCGCGCCCTGCTGCCGGAGTCGAAACCATGATGCCGCGCCAGAGTCTCCTGCTGAAAATCCTGCTGCCCGTGATTGTGCTGGTAACGGTATGGCTGCTGCTGCGTCCCGCCAGCAAAAACACCACTGAGAAATCCCCGTCCCGCAGCGTGGCAGCATTAACGCCGCAGGAACTGCGCGATCTGGGCATCGATGGCGACACGCCTGCCGATACCGTCGCCACGCTGGTCGGCCAGATGAAGCAGTACCGCCGCGAGCTTCAGGCTATCCAGAGCGATAATGAAAGCCAGCAGGCGCGCGAGAAGCGGCTGAAAGCGCAGCAGGCGACGCTAGTATCGGAGTTGCGCGGCGATATGCGCAGGCAGCAGGACCAGATGCGCGACGAGCTACTGAAAAACCAGCGGGGATTGCTGGATAAACTCGACCGCCTGATGGCGAAACGCCCCGACGATATCCCGCCCGGTCTGGGGCTCACGCCCGGCGAACTACCTGCCGATGTGCAGCCGGATATCCGCTGGCTGGAGCCGCTGGATGCGCCCCCGCCCATGGATGAAAAGCTGCTGCGCGTCCCTCTGAAAGCGGCGGACAAACCGCCGCCAAAACCTGATGTGAAGGTTTACACCCTGCCGCAGAACGCCACGCTGACCGGATCGGTCGCCATGACGGCGCTGATTGGCCGCGTGCCGCTTAACGGCACCGTCAGCGATCCCTATCCGTTCAAATTGCTGATTGGCGAGGACAACCTCACCGCCAACGGCATCGAACTGCCCGACGTGGCGGGCGCGGTGGTCTCCGGCATCGCTTCCGGCGACTGGACGCTCTCCTGCGTGCGCGGGCAAATCACCTCCATGACCTTTGTGTTCCACGACGGCACCATCCGCACCGTCCCGCATGGCGGCAAATCCGGCAACAAACAGCAGGAGATCGGCTGGCTTTCGGATAACCAGGGACTGCCGTGTATTCCCGGCGAGCGCAAAAGCAACGCGAAGGAGTACCTGACCTCGCAGTTCCTGCTGGCGGGTTCCGGCGCGGCGGCGCAGGCCTTCGCCAATGGTGAAAGCACCACCGTGGTGGAGGACGGCAGCATCACCAGCGCAGTGACGGGCAACAACGGTCAGTACGTGCTCGGCCAGGCCATCGGCGGCGGATTAAAAGATACCGCCGACTGGATGAAACAGCACTACGGCCAGATGTTTGATGCGGTATATGTGCCACCGGGCCACAAGGTGGCGGTACATCTCACCGAACCGCTGACCATCGACTACGAGCCGGAAGGCCGCAAAGTGAAATACCAGCAGGCCAGCACGCCGGGGGGACTGGAATGAAATACACCATCCTGATACTTCTGTTTTTACTGGCCGGGTGTAGCACCTCGCAGGAGGAACTGATGCCGGTCGATCCTGATGCCAGCATGCTCTCACTGTGGCAGCAGCAAAGCGGTGGCAGCGCGGCCCTGCTGGATGCGCGCGCCCGGTTGCGCCGCCCGCCAGATGGTCCGGTAGATCAACCGGCGGCAGACGCGATCCGCAGCCAGTTTCCGCGCCTGCCCAACCCGGATATGGTGTTGTACGTATTCCCGCACCTTAACGGCAACACACCGGTGCCCGGCTACAGCACCGTCTTTCCCTTCTACACCCGCCCGCAGTATGCGCTGCCGGGCGAACGCCTGACGCCGCCATGAATGAACGACACGGCCTGACCGGACAGGCGCTGAATGCCAGCTACCGCAAGGGCCCGTCATTTGTCGACTGGCTACCGTGGGTGGAATTTTTACCGAATTCACAAACGCTGCTGCTGGAGGATGGCCGCTCGGTAGGTGCCGTATTTGAGCTAAATCCCGTGGGCACCGAAGGCCGCTCGACGGCGTTTCTGGAGCAAGTCCGCGATACCGTCACCGATGCATTGCAGGATGCCTTTGACGAGCACGAGCGCGCGCCGTGGGTGGTACAGTTTTTCTGTCAGGATGAGGACGACAGCGAGGCGTGGCTGGAGACGCTAGCGGCTTATGCCTCGCCGGAGATCCGCGACTCCGCCTTTACCCGCGAATGGCTCACGCAGATGACAAACCATATGGCGAATCTCACCCGCGACGAGGGGCTGTTTCTCGATAACACCGTCACCCGTACCCGCTGGGGGGCGACATGGCGGCGCACGCGGATGGTGGTTTACCGCTGGCTGCCCGGCCTCTCCCCGGATGAACCGTCCCCGGAAGAAACGCTGAACCACATATGTGAACGGCTCACCGCCGGGCTTAAAGCGGCAGGCATCAGTGCGGTCCGCCAGAATGAACAGGCCATTCACCGCTGGCTGGTGCGCTGGTTTAACCCCGCGCCGCCCGTTGAGGATAAAAAAGCCTTCTGGCGACAACTGGATTTACCGGACGCAGAATCCCTGCCCGTTATCACCGATTTTGCCGAACGACTGCTGACGAGCGAACCGCGCTCAGATGCAGAGAACGGTGTCTGGTGGCTGGATAACCGCCCGCATAAAGTGGTGGTCGTCGACCGCCTGCGCAAAGCGCCACCGCCCGGTCTGCTGACCGGAGAAACCACGCGCGGCGACGGCATTAACGCCCTGTTCGACCTGTTGCCAGCAGGCACTATCATGAACCTGACGGTGGTGGTGTATCCGCAGGACAAACTGGAGCAGCACACCAGCCACCTTTCCGACCGGGCGATTGGCGACAATACCGATTCGGAATACACCCGCCGCGACTGCCGCGAGGTGCGCAGCTACCTGAAGGACGGGCATAAGCTTTACCGCAGTACGCTGGCGTTCTACCTTCATGCACCCGATACCGATGCCCTGTTTCGCCAGCAGCGCCAGTTGTACAGCCTGTTGCTGAATACCGGACTGGTGCCGGTGCAGGAACAGCATGAAGTCGCCCCGCTCAGCCACTGGTTACGCTGGCTGCCAATGTGTTTCGATCCTCTACGCGATCCGCGCGGGCTGTATACCCGGTTCAACTTTGTGCAGCATATCGCCGGACTGCTGCCGGTGTACGGACGGGAAACCGGCACCGGGCATCCGGGGATTTGTTACTTCAATCGCGGCGGCACGCCGCTATGCTTCGATCCGCTGAACAAGCTTGACCGTGCGCAGAATGGGCACCTGCTGCTGCTCGGCCCGACCGGAGCGGGCAAATCCGCCACGCTGAACGCGAAAATCGCGCAACTAATGGCGCTGCATCGCCCGCGCCTGTTTATCATTGAGGCCGGGAACTCGTTCGGCCTGATGGCCGACTACGCCGCCGTCCACGGCCTGACGGTGAATAAAATCAGCCTGCGTCCCGGCTCCGGCGTTACCCTGCCCCTGTTCGCCGATGCCTCGCGACTGGTGGAACAGGCGGTTACCGACGCCGAACCGCCGGAGGACGAAGAGAGCGAGGGCGACGACCAGCGAGACGTGCTCGGCGAAATGGAGATCACCGCCCGGCTGATGATCACCGGCGGCGAAGCAAAGGAGGATGCGCGCCTCACCCGGCCGGATCGGGCGATGATCCGCCAGGCGATTATCGCTGCCGCGCATACCTGCCATCAGGAAAAACGACAGACGCTGACGCAAGATATCCGTGACGCACTATTCACTCTTTCCCGCGACAGCAGCCTGCCGGAAGTCCGCCGCCAGCGGGCGTATGAAATGGCGGAGTCCATCAACCTGTTCTGCGCCGGGTTTGAAGGCGAACTGTTTAACCGCGAAGGACAGATGTGGCCGGAAGCCGATATCACCCTGGTGGATCTCGCCACCTTTGCCCGCGAAGGCTACGAAGCCCAGCTTGCCATCAGCTATATCTCACTGATTAACCATATCAATAACCTCGGCGAGCGCGACCAGCATCTGGCGCGGCCAATCGTTAATATTACCGACGAGGCGCATATCATTACCGTTAATCCGCTGCTGGCGCGGTTCCTCACGAAGGGCTCGAAGATGTGGCGCAAGCTCGGGATCTGGCTATGGCTGGCGACGCAGAACCTGGCGGATTTTCCCGACGAGGCGAAGAAACTGCTAAATATGATTGAGTGGTGGGAACTGCTGGTAATGCCGTCGGAGGAGATTGAACAGGTGTGCCGGTTTAAGGCGCTGACCGAGGAACAGCGGCAACTGCTGCGCTCAGCGGTGAAATCGCCGGGGCAGTATACCGAAGGTGTCGTGCTGTCGCCGCGCGTGGAAGCGCTGTTCCGGGTGGTGCCGCCAGCGCTGTATCTTGCGCTGGCGATGACCGAGAAGCATGAGAAGGCGGAAAGGATGCGGATTATGAAGGAGACCGGATGCAGTGAAGTGGAAGCAGCTATGATTACAAGTACTAAATCAATTTTAACTGGTAATGCTCTTTCGAAACACCATCACACTTCATCATAAATATCCATATCTTTGATTGTATTGGAATAAAAGTTCAAATAGATTAGATAACTATCTTCACAGAGAAAATTCTGTGAAGCAAATCATAGTAAGGGAATAGCATGACTGATCTATATACCAACAGAAATTCACGGCAGGATTTTGTTAAACATGCATTTACACATCACATTCAGAATAATATGGATATATTTATTGCTTCTGCTTTTTTTACTGAATTTAATGTAATTGACAGTTTGCTTGAAAAAGGATGCCATATTAGAATCATTGTAAGATTGGGATTCCCTACATCGCCATTTGCTTTAGAGAAATTACTTTCACATAAAAATGTTGAAGCAAGGTTCTTTACCAACAATTCATTCCATCCCAAACTTTATATTTTTGGAGATAGCTCATTATTAGTTGGCTCTGCCAATTTAACTAATGCCGCTCTCCTGACAAATCAAGAAGTAATGGTTAGTTTGAATTCAGAGGACCACAGATTCGAAGAATTAACCAGTCTATTTTCTAACTATTGGGAGTCTGCAAATGTACTAAGCAAAGAAGCAATAAAAGATTACAAGAATATTTACAATAAATATTCAAAACTATCATCTCAAATAATAAGCCTTGACAACGAAGTTTTGGATAAAATAGGAGATATAAATTACTCAAATATAAATAGAGGGAAAAAACACATCTCACAGAGCTCTATATTTTTGGAGTCTTATCGAAAATCATATCAAACATCAGTCTATGCTTTTGAATGTATTGAAGAGATATACTCATCTTTTCAAAGAAAAGTTCCTGAAGAACAGATTCCGTTACGCCTTGAAATTGATTCATTTTTCAGTTTTGTACGTGATTACTATGCAACTCAAGAAACTTGGTTAGCCCAACCACTCGGATGGACTGATATGCAAAAATCTCATCTGCGTACACTAGTAAATGAATGGTTATCAACACCATGGGAGCATTTTGAAGAAAGAATTGTCCCTATAAATTACCCTCTCATTTACAATGTATTTAAATCACCAGACTCAATTGAGCAAAGCAATGCCGGAGAAATAGTTGATGCATTATGTGTTCTTCACTCTTTTCATGATCGCTTAAGATTTTACAAAGGAGGACTGGACACATTAATAGAAGAATTCTCAACAAGCAATGACATCAGTCAAATAAAAAAGACCATCACTTATTTATTATATGGGAAAGGAGATATTATCAAAAGAATGTCTGATTGTATCTATAACGATGAATTTAAACTTAATGCCTTTGGACAATCAAATGTTCAAGAGCTGATTGGATGGATAAATAAAGAAAATCTACCCGTTATTAACGGCCGAACAACCAAGGTGCTTCGATATTTTGGCTTTGATGTGCGACAATTATAATTACCTAACAAACATGCCTGCCCTTGTAACATTATAAAATGAGGGCAGTCTCTTCAATATTTATTAATATACTAAATATTACGCCTTCACATCTAAAAAATACACCTTACCAAATAAAATCATCATCTAACGTTTATCTGAATAGACTGAGAATAATGTTAGCTCGTTACTTTGTAATGTTGTTTTTAGCATAAGCAATCACATCTGTACGCTTTTGTTCTGATGTTGACCACAAGATTAACATCAATTCAGCCAAATCATCTTCAACCGTATAGAAATAGCAAGCCGGTACGTTCAATACCTCAGCAAACTTGCAAGCCAAGGAGAAATCAGGCGCATGCGTCCCCCGCTCATACTGATTCATCCTTGGACTGGCAGTAGCTTCGTCAATTCCTGCAAGTATACCTAAACGTTCCTGCGATAAACCCGCCCTAATACGCGCTTCTTTTAGACGATGCGTCAACATGAGATCCCCCTTCCATTTCCAGTAAACAGGGGAATTCTCAGTCTTGCTTTGACAAATATTACTAAGTTATCCTTAGTATTGATGTTTTAGATCACCTTTTAAAAACACATTACATCAAACCTAAGGTTATCAATTTTTTTATATAAATAACAATTAGTTGAGGTAACCAAAATGGCTAAAAAAGACTGGCATCCGGCCGACATCGTTGCCGCCTTACACAAGCGCGGTACCAGTCTGGCGAAACTGTCGCGGGAAGCTGGACTGGCCTCGTCAACGCTGTCGAATACCCTGACGCGCCCGTGGCCAAAAGGCGAGTGGCTGATTGCCATCGCGCTCGACGTGCATCCATCAGCGATCTGGCCCGGCCGTTACCTCAATTCCAGTAACAAACGCGAACCCCGAAAACCGCTTCAACCCATGACAACAACCGACAACTCCGGGACATAACGACCCGCGCAGTGAGTGGCAGGACGCATTAACCAACGATACCTGACAGGAGAGTTGTTTATGCACACCAAACCACAACCATGCACCATCGCACCACTCGCAGGAGGCCGCCATGTTTCTGGTCTCCCTGGCTGAAGGCTTTATTCACCTGTTCCAGGCCGCAGGCAAAATCTTCCTCGACATGATGACCGGGCTTATCCCGATGCTCATCTGCCTGTTGCTGGCCATTAACTTCCTGATGAAGCTGGTCGGCACCGTCAGAATGGAGAAAGTCGCCGCCCTGCTCGGCCGCTCGCGCATCCTCACCTACGGCGTGCTGCCGGTGCTCGGCTGGTTCTTTATGAGCAGCCCCGGCGCACTCACTTTAGGTAAGCTCCTGCCTGAGAAGAGCAAGCCCGGCTATGAAGATGCGCTCGGCACCACCGCTCATCCCCTCACCAGCCTGTTTCCACACGTGGTGCCGTCGGAGCTGTTTGTCTGGCTCGGCGTCGCCGCCGGGATTAAGGCGCTCGGCCTGCCCGTTACCTCGCTGGCCCTGCGTTATATCGCCGCCGCCATGCTGATTGGCCTGATACGCGGAATTATCACCGAGTACCTGTTCCTGCGGCTCAGCAAGCGGGGGAATGCCCCATGATGATTTACTGCGCACGTATTACTGCCATCGGGCTGTTTGTCGCCGATGGCCTGAGCGACAAGATGCTCATCACCTTCGACAGCAACGGCCCGAAGGACTGTCTCGATTACTCCCTGTCGCTGGAGTCGTCGTTCCGGGAAGAGAGCCTGATGATACTCCCCGGCGACCGCCTGCTGCTGGCGGGCCATGATTATCTGGTGACCAGTGTTGGCAAAGGTGCACAGCAGGCGCTGTTTGAACTCGGCCACCTGACGCTGGTGTTCAATGGTGACCTGAATCCCTGCCACGTCGGGGCGGTTCACCTCTCCGGCCCGGTGCCGAACCTCCGTGACCTCCACGGCAATCTGGTGATTGAGGAGGGACGCCCATGAACACGGTGCTTATTCCACCCGGTCCCGGCGGATACGGTAAAGGGCTGTGGCTGCCTGTCGCCAGTGGCAAAAAAGTGCTGTCGCTGACCGGGCGGGAAATCCATCCGGTTGCGATAGAAATCGGCGCGCTCACCGAATCGGAAATCGTTAACGGCTTCTCTGACATTCCGCCGGATAACGACATCCTGTGCGTGGTGATTAACTGCGCCGGGTCCCTGCGCTGCGGCCTGTATCCGCAGAAGGGTATCCCGACCATCAACGTGCTGCCGACCTGGCGCGCCGGGCCGCTGGCGCAGTTTATTACCGAAGAGAACTACGTTTCCGGCGTCACCCCGGAGCAACTGGTTCTGGTCGATACGGCCGAAGCCCCGGACGGCGAGCCTAAGACAATATCGGAACCTGCGCCACGGATTGTCACCACGCCGCCACCCGCGCGTGGCGCGGAGAAACTGGTGCGCATGGTGGAGCAGACCGGCACCGCCGTCGGCCACGTTATCGCCCTGCTGTTCGCCGCCAGCCGTGAGGCGGTGGACGTGTCGCTGCGCAACGTTATCCCGTTTATGGCCTTTGTCTCGCTGCTGATTGCGCTGGTGCAGGAGACCACACTCGGCAGCCTGATTGCCCACGCCCTGACGCCGCTGGCGAACTCGTTGTGGGGGCTGGTGCTGCTCTCGCTCATCTGTGGCATTCCGTTCCTTTCCCCGGTGCTCGGGCCGGGCGCGGCCATCTCGCAGGTCATCGGCGTGATGATTGGTTCGCAGATTGGCGCGGGTGCGATATCTCCGGCCTTCGCCCTGCCCGCGCTGTTCGCCATCAACGTGCAGGTCGGCTGCGACTTCGTGCCGGTCGGCCTTTCGATGCAGGAGGCGAAGCCGGAGACCATCGCGAAGGGCGTCCCTGCCTTTCTGCTCTCACGTCAGTTAACGGGGCCGCTGGCGGTCATCATCGGCTGGCTGTTTTCCCTGGGCTTATTCTGAGGACTCACTAATGAACAAAATCAGAGCCGCCGTGGTCGGCGCAGGCATCTACGGCAAACACCATATGAATGCGTACCGCCACAACCCGGACACGGTGCTGGTCGCCATCTGCGACACTGACACAGAGCGCTGCGACGACCTTGCCATGTCATACGGCGTCATGGGCTATACCCGGCTGGACGTTCTTCTGCAGGAGGAAGCCATCGACGTGGTCTCGGTGGCGACGCCGGACCCGTACCACACCGAATCCATCCTCACCGCCCTGCGCCACGGTAAACATGTGCTGGCGGAAAAACCGCTCGCCACCTCGGTACGCGAGTGTGAGCTCATCGTCGAGCTGGCACAGCAGCGCGGCCTGCTGGTCGGCGTCGATTTCCACAAACGCTGGGACCCGGCAGTGATGCGCATCAAAGCCGAACTGGAAAAGCCGGAGACCGGGCACATCCTGCGCGGGCATATCAGTATGGACGACGTGATAACGGTCCCGACGGCGTGGCTGGACTGGGCGGGCGCAAGCTCCCCGGTATGGTTCCTCGGCTCCCATTGTTTCGATCTGGTGCGGTATCTCTCCGGGCAGGAGGTGGTATCGGTGTATGCCGTGGGCCAGAAGCAACTGCTGGACGTGTGCGGGATAGACACCCACGACAGCGTGCAGAGCCTGCTGACAATGGCCGATGGCAGTTCATGGGTGGTCGAGAATTCGTGGGTGCTGCCGGAGGGGTTTCCGAAGGACAACGACGGGCGCATCGAGATCCTCTGCGGGACGACATATATCCGCAGCACCTCACAGCATCGGGGACTGGAAATTACCACCCCGGACAAGACGCTCACGCCCAACAGCTATTTCATCAACTACCGCAACGGCGTCGCCAGCGGTTTTGGTATCGACCCCATCAATGATTTTGTGCGGGCGGTCAGGAACAGGTCACCGTACCCGGTCACCGCAGTGGACGGGCTGGCGGTAAGCCGGATCTGCGAGGCGGTGCATCAGAGTCTCGAAAGTCAAAAACCAGTGTCATTAAAATAGTCGGCCAGCAGGGATGCTGGTATCCGCAAGCCCGTTGACTCTGTATTCCCTAAAGAATGCCGCCATTTGTTATCCTTAATTCAGCATTCATCGTTAACGCCATTAAGTACCCTGTCGCGATAGTCTTCCAACTGATGCCGTTGCAGATAGCTTTCTACCTCCTGTGTCCAGCGCGTTCCTTCGCCAAGCGTCGCGCGGCTATGGGTTGAGGCATAAAGATAACGTGTATCATAAAGATTAATCAGCGTCTGATTTACACCATCGATTTTGCACTTAGGATTTTTGAGCTGCTGTTCTAACGCCCGGACAATACGGGCCCGATGGTCTTGATCGGTAGCAAAATCCCGTTCCTGCAATTCGCTGAGCACCAGAAATGAAGGTGGGATCTCTTCTGCAATCGCTGCCTGTAAACGATAATGACCATCAAGAATAACAAATGATCCCAGCCCTGCTATATACCAGACAAGTACTGGAGGCAGCGCACCCTCCCGGCATTTTTTACGCCACCATTTCAACCTTCCGGCATCAGGTTGTATCGGATAACGCCCAAGTAGCAGGCTACCTCCCCACCACCAGTCCACTAATCTGACTTTGTCAGGATTGACCAAATCAGGAAAATCTTCGCCGTAGAGCGTCCAGCTACAGCCGATATTCCCGCTGCTTTCTGGGGCATCAAAACGCCAGCTATTTACAGGAACACGCTGTCCGGATAATTTCGGTAATGTATATTTAGCCTCCATCGGCCTTATCAGCCATCGGCGAGGAGACAGAAGAGGCACTGGCGCATTCATTAATTGCCGGGAAAAATAGCGACACCATTCACCTGTCCAGGCCCGTTCGCCTTTGTTTTTAATTCCTTCAATATCTTCAGATGTGACAGCCGGTAATAATGTCTGGCAAGCGGAATGTTCGGCATTAAACACCAACCAGACACCAGAATGATCTTTCAACATCGATGCCCAGAATAATGTCTCCCCAGAGACCTGCAGCGCCATTCGCCCATAACGACCACTTAGCATTTCCATTACCACGTCGGTCCTCTGGTTGCTCTTAAGTGTCAGCTCCAGGCCCTGCCAGTTATTATTGCGATCAAAAAGATCTTTCCACCAATATTGGGTCATTATCATCTTCCCTGATAAACAGAGGGTTAGTCTAAAACCTTTAAAATTGTTCAGGTAGCTATTTATACGTCAGCGTAAACGTCGCCGTCGCATTGGCGGGTCCCGCCGTCACCGCTGAAGCCGTCTGGTAATAACGCGCCTTGAGCTGAACGGTCTCCATCCCGCCATTGGGCGAAGTATAATAATCCTTCACCTGCCCGAACTGAGCCGCGCTGTTGTCCGGCACGAAGTAAAGCTGAACCCCAACGCCCGTCGCCGCGGTACTACCGCTTTCGGAATCAATAGCCATCACGCCTGGCGCATTCGAGGCATCACGGGTAGCATCAATCTGCACATAAATATGCGCGCTTTTATTGCAGTCCAGCACGATATTAAATGCCTTCCACTCCGTGGTGTAGCCGACGCCGCTGAACTCCTGCTTGTTGTGATCGCCAAGCTGAACGGGTTCATCCACCGAGGTTACCGAGCAGGTGGCTGCGGTGACAGTATTCGTACCGTTAAGCGTGACGTTAGCGAAATAAAACTGGTTCACCACCGAAGCGCGCGCCAGCGTGCCGTCGGTTAATGTGCCGCTGGTGATGTCACCGGTTTTTATCAGTTCCCCCTTGATTCCATCTCCTGAAATGGAGGCCCATGAGCCACCGGCATTGTAGGGATAGCTGGCTTCATACGGTAGTACTTTGCCCGATTGAGCAGTGGTCAGGCGTAAACCCACTCCGACGAGATTGGTATTGTAAACGCCGTCACCATATCCGCTCAGCGTCCCCCATTGCGTTAGCTCCCAGCGTGCAGTCCAGGCTTCCCGGGTACATCCCGCGATGGGATTACCGCTGTTATAAGCGCCTGTTACCGCTGTGGCGAGTACACTGCCTATCGGCGCATCACGCTGAACAACCACATTGCCGAAGTTCAGATAACCCGGCACTTCTGCGGACACGCCGGTGTAAAATGAACAACTGGCTCGGGCGATCGGTGAAACCACCGGCATCAACAGCATGAAACATATAACTTTTCTCATGTCATTGCTCCGGTGATTTACTTGTAGCTCAGCGTGAACGTTGCAGTGGCATTCGCTTTCCCGGCCGTTACGTTCTGCGTCGTCTGGTAATAGCGCGCCTGAAGCTGAACATATTCGTTACCGCCTGATGGCGATGTGTAGTAATAACGCTCCTGGCCGAACTGTACCGGGCTGTCTTCATAGCGATACCAGACCTGAACGCCGACACCGCTGGCATTAACGGGATCGCTGTCGAGTTTAATGACGCCGGGTACGCCTGCGTCGCTGTCTGCTGTGGCGTCAATACGCACATTAATCCGCGCGCCCTGAACACAACTCAGATTGATATTGAATGTCTGCCAGGCTGTTGCAGTACCCGGACCGCTGAACTCACTTTTGTCATGGTCGCCCAGAGGAACATTAACCGGGTTAGTGGTAACGGAGCAGGATTCAGAGGTAATGGTATTTGTGCCATTCAACGTGGCATTGGCAAAATAAAACTGGTTTGCCACCGAGGCCCGCGCCAGCATACCGGTATCCAGGGTTCCGCCCGTAATATCGCCCGTTTTGATTAACTCCGCTTTGATACCGTTTCCACCAATAAAAATATTGGTATTTGCACTCACACTCTGGTCATAGGGAAGCACTTTACCGGAAGAGCTGTTAGTCAGCCTGATACCGACACCGGGAACATTAGTGTTATAGATATTCCCCCCCAGCGTGCTTAGCGTTCCCCATTTACTCAGCTCCCAGCGGTAGGTCCATGCTTCAGTGCACCCCGCAATGCTATTGCCGCCGTTATACGCCCCCGTTGTGGCCGTGGCGATGACACTGCCTACCGCCGCATCACGCTGCACCGCCACATTGCCAAAACTGACATAACCCGGAATTTCGCCACTCACACCGGAAGCGAAACTACAGGAAGCCTGGACGCCAAAAGTACCCCCCCACAGTGCCAGCAA
Source organism: Klebsiella sp. OBRC7 (assembly GCF_000293135.1). Taxonomy (NCBI): domain Bacteria; kingdom Pseudomonadati; phylum Pseudomonadota; class Gammaproteobacteria; order Enterobacterales; family Enterobacteriaceae; genus Klebsiella; species Klebsiella sp. OBRC7. The sequence continues at coordinate 43,339 of NZ_ALNJ01000136.1, forward strand.
CAGGCAGCCTGATGTTAATAATCCTTTCATTCCCGACACTCCTGCTCAGTTTCCGTTACCGGCGCGTTTGCGGCATTCTCCGGCAACCGGTAATGCACCACACACTGCTGCTTTCCGTTCCAGTTCACCGTGATATCACCTTCATCCGGGACGCCCGTCAGATACACCTGGCCGTCATCGCCAACGATGCCGCTGCCGCCTTCCTTCATTTTCACCTGAGCGCCGAACGGCACCGGCAGCCCACGGTAAAGCAGCGTCATCAGTACGCGCCGTCCGACGCGGGTGTTGAAGTCCGCCATTACCACTGCGCCCTGCGTTGGCGTCACCGTCTGCACGGCGGTGTCGATGTCGACGCCATCGCTGAGCGTACTGGTGTCCAGTGCGATGCGGTTTTTCCGGTAGGCGTTGACGTACGGCACCACCGCATAGCCGCGCCAGTCGGTATAGACCCCGGTGTTGTTCTGCACCTTCGCGTCATCCGCGCCGGGCGCTTTCACGATGGCAAGCGAATCACCGAGCGGCTGGGAAAGCGTAATGCCATGCGGATGGACGACAATCCCCCCTTTCAGGCCATAGTTCACCTGCTGCATATCGTCGTCATAGTTGTAGCCGCCCGTGATTTCCCCCTGCCCGCCTTTATAGTCGGCGTTGATATTGCCGGAGCCGCCCGTACCGTGGTTGGTGTAGCTCTGCTGGAGGCTGTAGCTGAGGTTGTTATCGGCAAGCGCCGTTCCATTGAGGCCCACCTGCTGGCGGGTGTCGCCGTGCTTCGCGGTGTTGACGCTGTAGCTGGCCCACGCGTTCGGCATAAAGCGGCTGAGCGGCACCTGGATGCTGAACGCCAGTTGCTGGTCGGCAGGCTGGGTGCTGTCCGGGTAATCACTGTAACTGTAGGAAACGCTGTAGCTGATACCGTTGATGTTGCCGTTCCAGCCGGTGCTGAGGGTGCGCTCGTAACCGTCCTCATGCCAGTAATCCTGCTGGTAGCCGGAAACAAAGAACGAACCGTAGCTGCCGATACTCTGGGTGAGATCGAGCTGGAGTTTCTGCCGCTTGTTGTACGTCAGCCGCCAGCCATCATCGCTGTCCGAGCGTAAGTCGTTTGCTTCCTGGAAGGTGTAGAAACCCTCCGTGGAATAGCGGTACGCCGCCAGGGTGAAGCTGGTATCGGTGGCCTGAAAATCTTTTGAGTACTGCACCCGGTACGACTGACCGTCGTGAGTTTCATCGTTATTCAGCGTGGTGTGGGCAGCAGTGATATCCGCGGAAACCGAACCCAGCTCGCCGAGACCAAACCCCAGCCCTGCCGCCCCGGACTGATAGTCCTCCGAGTACAACGTGCCGCCATAAATCGTGATGGCATGCGGCAGGCCGTAAATCGCTGTTATCTGGCCGAACTCCGGCTCATCGCTGTCGCTGTTGCCGCTGCGGTATTTACCGGCGGTGAGGGCATACTTCAGGCGGCCTTCACGCTGCATAATCGGTACCGCCGAGAACGGCTGGATGAAGGTTCGCTCGCTGCCATCGGCCTCTTTAATCGTCACCTCCAGATCGCCGCTGCCGGATGTCGGGTAGAGATCGCTGATGGCGAAGGCCCCCGGCGCGACGTAGCTCTGATAGATGGTGTAACCATTCTGCTTAATGGTGACCTGGGCATTCGACTGGGCAATACCGCGGATGATCGGCGCAAACCCGCGCAGGCTGTCCGGCAGCATATTGTCATCCGACGCCAGTTGCGCGCCGCGAAACTGCACGCTGTCGAAGATATCGGAAGGCGTATAGCTGTCGCCGAGCGTGAGCTGCCCCTGCAGGCGCTGGATATCCCGCTGAAGATACGTGTTCACCGAATCCCAGTGGCTGCCGTTATCCTCGTCGTAATTCCAGGTGGAATAGTTGCGCAGCCGCCACGCGCCGAGGTTCAGCCCGCTCTGCAGGTTGGCGTAGTAGTTATCATCAGAGCCGTTTTCACCGTCGCGCCAGGTGTTGCTGCCGCTGAGGTTATAGTTCAGCAGCGCGGCAGATACGCCTTCATCCCATTCGGACGGATCCACCCAGCCGCGCGCGGTGGCGCTCATCGCCGCCTGCGGGATACTGAGATTCAGTTGCAGTTTACTGAAACGCAGTTCGCTGGAAGCCATCGGGATATAGCGGCCAATATCCTCCAGCGGTTTGTCCGCTGGCAGTGCGGTAAGAGCAGGGAACGCGGCGGTGTTCACGCCCCAGGCTTTCAGCATTGCGGGAGTTAACTGCGCGGTGAGTTTTTTATCTGCCCCGGCAACAAAGGCAATATCCTGCGCCTCGCCCTGCTGCTCGCCGTTGACGTACACCGTCACCCGGTAAGTACCCGGTAGCTGGCCATCGGCTTCGGAAAAGGCGGATAAGTCAACGACCGCCTGGCCCGGGCTGTCCAGCTCCAGCGCGTGGGTATTGAAAATCTCGCGGGCTTCCGCATGACGCAGATAACCCAATAGCAGCACCATAATCAGCAACAGCGCCAGCAGGAAGATCATCAGTCGGGAATTCGGGTTATTCATATTCCCTCCTTCAGAGCTTGCGGCTTTCGGTCTGGCTGACGCCGCCGTAATCACTGATCGCCTGCCAGGTCACCGTGGACGCCGTGGCCGATGGCAGCGTGAAGCTGACGCTGCCCTTCGGCGGCACCATATCGGCCTCTTTGATCTCCTGCCCGTCCGCCTTTAAGGTGAATAACGTGACGTAGTAAGGCGTGGGGTTGCTGACAGTAAGACGATTGCCGCTGCGGGCGATGGACAGGTGGTGGTAAGCGGTCTCCGACTGCCCTTCCAGCCCCGCCGGGCGGTAAAAGAGTTTCAGGCGGGATTTCACCACCACCTGCAGAACGTTGTTATGCGGCACGCTGTCGTCGGTGGCGGGAATGGATTTCACGTTCAGCCAGAACACCGATTCCCGATCTTCAGGCAGGCTCCCTCCAGTGCGCACAATGCGCAGGATGTTCTCTTCCCCTGGATTAATGCGAAACAACGGCGGCGTGACGATAAACGGCGTTTTATTTCCCTTCATCCCGCTGTCTACCCAGCTCTGCACGAGCCAGACGCCGGATCTGTCGGGGTTCCGTATAGAAGCGGAGGTCTCTTTTTTGTCGCCGTTATAAATGACCCGTGTCCCGCCAATGACAATCCCGGCCTGTGCCTGCACGGTAAATACGGCCAGCAATAGCGCCAGCAAAATGTCTGCATACCTGTTCATCTTGTTATCTCCGGACGAAAAATACGCATCCCTGCGAAACGCTCCCTGTTATGCGGTGGCGCATGGTCAGGAGGAGGAGAATGCGCCCCGCGACGGCACAGCGTTATTTGTAAATGATGGTGAACTCAGAGGTACCGTTTGCTGTACCGGTGGTGACCGCCGGGCCTGTGGAGACATAGCGGGCGACAAAGTCGAGCGCGTTTGCGCCTTCTGCGAGGGTGTAGTCGGATGAAGCGGAGTGCAGTGGGATGGCCGTGCCGTTTTTATCTGCGATCTGGATCCCAACCCCGGTGGCGATGCCCGTGCCACTGTCCAGTGCCAGCAGGCTCTGGTCGTTGTTATCGGATGTCCCGTCAAATTTCACATTTGCACCGGTGACCGTTTCCGGGCATTCGCTCACGTTGATGGTAAATTGCGTTGGCGCCGCTCTCATCCCCTTCGCCCCGTTAAGGGCGGTTTGGGCAACATTGCCGAGGTTCACCGGTAGATTCTGGGAGCCAGTGTCGATCTTGCAGGTCTGGTCGGTAATGCTACCGGTGAAATGGATGGTGCCGTCGGCGGCCATGGCATTAGCCGCCGCCAGCATAAAACACGCGCTTAACATCGTTTTTTTCATGTGTTTCTCCTTGATGAAAGAACATTCGGGACTCGGCCCCGCATCACTCTGGCGGTGAAAAAATCTGCATTAGACTTTCCCGTTAGTGCCAGAGTGGTGAGTTCAGGAGAAAATGATGTGGAAGAAGAGAATGAAAAATAAAATGCCATCGGGAGAGAAGCAGAGCTTGCGGAATGGCATAAAACAGTAAGGCGGTGAGCAAATGAAAACTGGCAACGTGGACGACTCACGCACGTTGCCAGCAGGGTACCAAAGGTGTGTTAAGCTGCATTAGATCGGAATTATTATTTTAAAACAGAGAGATAATCCGTTATCAAAAGGGGTCTCAGAAAAATTTTGACACTTTGCTAAATTTTTCTGATACTACTTTACATTCTGGCACTAATTGTGTGGTTTTCTTTCATATTCCCCCAGACATTCATAAACCTCTGCGTATTTGTCGCCGTATAAATCACCGTATGCCGGATGTTCCGGTGTCCCAGATAATCCTGTATCAGACGCGTATCACGCCCCAGGTCCGCCAGCGCGAAACCGCATCCATGTCTCAACATATGTGGGTATGCGGAAATGCTGACGCCGCCCAGCTCACCGTAACGTTTGAGCAACAATCTAACCTGATGGCGCGACAGCGGGCCTCCTTTCTGCGACAGAAAAAGCCAGTCGCTGTCTGCCTCCCGCCAGCGGCGGCGCACCTTTAGCCAGCGCATCAACGCGGGCAATTCGGCATCAAACAGCGGATGCTGCGTCGAGAGACTGTTTTTAAGCCGTCGGACATAGACCGAACGCCCGACCAAATCGATATCCGACAGGCGCATTCCGCACAGTTCACTGACCCGCAGACCGTGTAAAAAACACATCTGAATCAGGCAGTAATCCCGCTCAAAATGGATCCCTCTGTCCGCTGCAAGCAATATCTGTCCCACTTCATGTCGGGTCAGATGTTTTCGTTTTACTGGCATAAGTCTTGCTCCTTAAACACAATAAAAAATGAAGAAAAAAACAGGCCGGAACCACTTTCGTAGCCCGGCCTGAACCACAGAATAGCACCAGAAAGCCCGGCAAAGGTTGATGACAGACTCAACAATTTTCACGGGCTGGTTCCAGTTTTCAGCGGTGATCTTATGGGCATTGCGCTATACCCGGCAGAAGAAAACTCTGTTGCCGGAGGCGTTATGCAAGACCGCTTTCCTCTTCTGTTGCCCCTGATGCTGTGCGCCGCTTTCCCGCTCAGAGCCATTACCACGCCGGAAATTGCCGCTTCCGCCCTGTCGCCGGACTGCGTGCGTTACCGGGTCGTCGGCCTGTGCTACTGGCTCTATTGCACGCCGCTCGGTTGCTCGGTACGCACGTCGGTGAAGGTCAGCCATTTTCGTCCGGATCTGGTGGTCTCGGCTTACAGCAACACCGGGCAAAGTCCGTGGATGGAGATGTCGTTACTCAGCCCGGCGTTACCCGGCATTGCCGAAAGCGGTGGCGACACTAATCCGCGCTCGGCCAGCCAGCACAGCAAGATCCGCTTTAAGAATGCCGACGCCATCGGCTTCCCGGCGGGTGATGAACTGGCAAAATTTTTCACCCAGTTTGGCTATATCTGCTCACCTTCATCGCAGCCTTTTCAACCGTACTTTCTGAGTCAACTCGATACGCTGGCGTGGCGCAGCAGTGTGCCGGAAATGACCTGGCCAGAGGCGCTGACGCCGGGCATGCGGGAAGTCGGTCAGAACGGCGATATGTGGGGCAATATCTACCCTCGCGCCGGAGCCATCAGCCAGACGCACGACTATAAAGCCGCCGCCGTTATTGCCCAGCGCGCGGCCGATCTGGTGACCCGTACCGGGCAACCGCATATCTACACGCCGCTGACCGCCTCATCCCGTGCCGGATACTGGCCGCCCTCCCCGGTTATCGAAGGCGACAGCGATAACCATCGCTGGCAGATGCTCACGCCGAAAAAATCCGCTTCCTGTTCTGTGTTCCCGGATGGTAGCGCCACCGACACTTACGCCAACAAGCTGGCAGAGAACGGCTCGTACGCCTGGACGCTGTGGCGGCCTTACAAATGCTGTCCGCGCCGGGGGCAAACCTTCCTCGGCAGTACCGGTTAACGGAGGCAATGATGAGAGTCCTTTGCCTGGTCTTAGTGTTTTTCGCCTGGGTTTGCCTGGCGGCAGACGACTACAGCTTCCGCACGCGAGGCGCGGTCGACGACCTGCTTTACTACCAGATTGGCGGCGGCGAGGCGGTCATGCCGCCCCCCGTGCGTCACAGCCCTTCGCCACTTAGCGTGGGCATTGGCTGGAACGCCGATATGATGTGCGGCAATTTTGACATCGACACCACGGTGCGCAACCAGCTCAACGGCATCACCGATGGCTTCCAGCAACTGATGGGCAACGTTATCCAGAGCGCCACCGGGGCGGTAGCCAGCCTGCCCGCGATGATCATCCAGCGCGCCAATCCGCAGCTTTATGATCTGCTGACCAACGGCGTACTGCAGGGGCGGCTGGATTTTGATAAATCGCTGCTGAACTGCCAGAAAATGGCGGAGAAGATGACCGATTTAGCGGCCGATTCCGCCTGGTTCTCAGGAGCCAAAGCGGAGAATTACCAGACTCTTGCCGCCAGCGATAACGATGCCATCCGTACCGACCAGAAAGCGGCAAAAGAGGCCGCCGAAAAGGGTAAACGCTGGGTCGGCGGCGAAAAGCGCGGCGGTAAAGGCCAGCCGCCGATTAAGGTGGTCCATGACGCCACCGCCGCAGGCTGGAACATTCTCAACCAGCAGCCCGCCACCAGCACCACATCTCTTACCACCTCCGAATGCGACGGGGAACTTTGTAGCACCTGGACATCCCCTGAAGAGGCCGCCGGATGGATGACCCGCGTGGTCGGCGAGCAGACTATCAGCGTGGCGCAGGTCACCGACGATCCGGAGGCACGCTCCGGCGCACAGGCGGGGATCGGCCTGCATCCGCTGATCGACGAAGAAAAGGCGAAGATCCTGCCCCTTCTGGCGGATCTGGTTAATGGCAGCCAGAAACCCGGCTTCGACAACCTGGCGAAAGCCTCCGGTGTATCCATGCAGCTTACCCGCGGCGTGGTCGAGGCGCTACGCGACGATCCGGATGTTGCCGTCCTCACTGAACGGCTGGCGGGAGAACTGGCGCTGGCCCGCGTCACCGAGCAGGCGCTGCTGGCCCGGCGCACGCTGCTCGCGGGCATGCGCGAACCGAATATCGCCAACGTCAAAGAGGCGCAGGAGAGCCTGGGCAAAACCACCGCCCAACTGGATGAAGAGCTGAGCCAGTTAAAGCTGGAACTCGATTTCCGCCAGGCGCTGACGCGCAATACCACAAGCCTTATCCTGCAACGCAAACAGCAGCGCGACCAGCTTCAGGGCCAGGCGGTGGAGGTGCCGGACGACAGCGACCGCCGTCTGCACAACCTCAATAACCCGCAGCCGGACAGTCCGCGATGACCGCCAACAGCTATTTCGAGTACGTGCTCACCCTGCTCGGCTGGCTGGTGAACAACGGCGTGTGGCAGACGCTGACCGCCACCGGGTTGTTCGCCCTGCCCCTGCTGGCAAAACTGGTTGCCCTGTGGCTGAATGCGCGCGGCCAGGGGGCCGATGAAGGCAACGTCGCCCGCCTGCTGGTCGTCCAGGTGGAGCACTCGCTCTACAGCGCCCTGCTGGTGATCCTCTTCGCTGGCGTACCGTTTCTCAATGTTGATATCAATACCCTCACCTACGACAGCCAGCGCACAAAACAGTGCGGATGGTCGGTGGTGCAGCCCGGCGATTCCGGCTATGCGCCGCTCATCAACGAACTCAGCGGCCAGAGCGCTTCCGTTCCGGTGTGGTGGTACTTCACTCATGCGCTGGGCAAAGGCATTACCAGCGCCGCCGTCGCGGTATTGCCCTGCAAACCCGACTTGCGCCAGTTGCGCTTTGAGGTGCAGCACACCCGGATCGCCGATCCAGCGCTGGCACAGGAATTACAGGATTTCGTTAACGACTGCTATGGGCCGTCGCGCGCACGCCTCAAGCGGCTGGGCAGCAATATTAGCGAGGAACAGAGCCGGGAGGTGGACTGGGTGGGATCGTCTTTTTACCTCACTACACCGGGTTATTACGACCACGATCATTCCCGTTCGCCCCACGCCGCCTGGCCTTATGACGCCAGCCGCGATGACGGTCTGAGCGATACGGGCGGTGGCGGCTATCCAGCGTGTAAGGAGTGGTGGTCCGATGGCGATGCGGGGCTGAAAAATCGGCTGCTGAAGCAGGTCGATACCACGCTCTGGCAGCAACTGCAAAAACTGGGGCAGTCGAAAGAGGAGTATGAAGAGGCGGTACTGCGCTCGCTGGTGAGCCCGCGTAATATGCATGTGTCGCAGGGAGGTCTGGTGTACAACGGGTTTGGTGGGAGTGCGGGGGATAACTTGAATGCATCACAAGCGTTAAGCCGGTTGGGGAGTATCGCCGGAATGTCGGTTTCCAGCCTCGCTTTGTTCCCTGCTTTCGACAGCGTGCGCCAGGCGTTGCCGATGGTGCAGGCATTCCTTGGAATGGCCCTTGTGATTTGTATTCCTGTGATCCTGCTGTTCTCTGCGTGGGAATTAAAAACCGTGGTTACGCTGAGCTTCGTGCAGTTCGCCCTGTTCTTTCTTACCTTCTGGTGGGAACTGGCCCGTTGGCTGGATAGCTGGCTGATGGAGATAATTTATAGCGAGAACGGAGTTTCGCATTTCAACCTGTACGGCTTACAGAACACTTCTGATGATCTGATCGTCAATATGGTGATGGGGACGATGTTTGTTGTGTTGCCCGCGTTCTGGCTTGGAGCGCTGACGTGGGCGGGGGCTAGGGTTGGCGGGGCTGTGGCCGGGGTTGTGTCTGCGGGGATTGGGGATGTTAAGGGAGGTGGGAGCCGCGGTTCCCACCTGTTAATGAAAACTACAGGTCTAAACTAGCACCATGTTTACGCAGCCACTCTTTTCGCTCTCTCCAGTCAGGCATCACCTTATCAACTTCATTCCAGAAAGCGTCTGTATGATTACGATGATGAAAATGACATAGTTCGTGGACCACGATGTAATCTATGATCTTCGCTGGGGCCATCATACATTTCCAGTGGAAATTCAGTGTACCGCTATGGCCGCAACTGGCCCAGCGATACCCCATTTCCTTCACCCGGATTGTATCTGCCTTCACTCCGACTTTAGGCGCAAAAAACAGAGTGCGTTCTCTGATGCGCTGCTGACCTTTAGTTATGTAAAAGTCTTCAAACACGCCTTTCGCTGCGGCTATACCGCCTTTTTCAATAAGCTGCCGATTAAGGCAGAAGCGTCCATCTTTCAGGAGTAACGGCAGATGCTGATCGGAAACCAGAGATAAGCGATACATGCTCCCCAGATAGAGAAAGGTCTCGCCGTTTACCCATTCGCGCGCCACCGTAGTGGCATTAAGATCTTTCCACTCCGCTAGGTTACGATAAATCCACATGCGTTTCTGAAAAACAACGGTATCTGCCTGTTCCGGAGTAAAGTGTACTGGCGGGCGAACTATAACCTGACCATCTCTTTCGATGACGATATCCGTTGTACGCCGGGTAGTACCTGGCGCGAGATGATAGTCGATGTCCTTCACCCGACGGTGCATCATGGTTTTTTGCTCTCCGTTGAGTTCTGAAGTAACGCATTATGTCGATTTTTTGCCAGTTTCATAATTTCTACCGCAATTCGTTCTCTTGCCTGTTTCAATTCAGGAACCCCGGTTAGCGTCAGAGCCGTCTTGATCTCACTGCGCGTTTTCTTTTGTTTGCTACTGTTGTGCCAGTAGTCGATGCTGCCGATGCTTTGTTGTAAAAGGTCAACAATTGCTTCCATCAGCGCTTTAATTTTGGGTTTTACCGAAACGGGTATTTCTCCGCCCGGGAACGCTTCACGAGCAATATGTTCATAAAACGTAGTGGCCTCCCGGCTCATCCCCTCTTTCCCCTCCTGGCGCCCGGTAATCGCAACGTTACGCAGTTTCTCTAACTCTTCCGCCAGCTTCTTCCATTGATCCTGATACAGGTCGATCAATTGTTCCACTTTTTCCGAAAGACTCTTATAAAAAGCTGGATCTTCATCATGGTGAACAGTGCAATGCTTACGAATTGCATGCTCCATTTCGCTGGCTTTCGCCTCATCATTGCCGTTGGTATGCTGGTTTAGCTGTTCAATGAAGTTATCTGAGAGCAATTCAACGGGAGGAACCGTAGGGTTGATCCCCAGACTGATGAGGTGCTGATTAATCAGATCGCGTACCTTCTGGCCGGCATCTCCCAGATCCAGCGAATCGTCTTTATAACGCTCTTTGGTTACTCGCTGGATATATCCCAGACGCTTTGCAGGAATACGATAAACTTGGCCCGCACTATGCGGCAGGATGATATCCAGACTGCTAAGGAATTTTTTCAGGTACACATCAAAATCCGCCCGCAGTTTCTCGTCTTTCAGCAAACGAACAGCGTCGTTTACCGCGGCCGCTTCTGCTGCTATGTCGGGTAATCGTCCCTCAAGGAAATCATGGATGCCATTAACCTGGTGATACGAGAATAAACTCAACAAGCGCTGATAGCGCTCCTGCAGCACCGGGACCTCTGAATTGATATTTTTTAATCCTTCGGCCAGCTCCTGGCGCTCGTCGCTAGCTGCATAGAGGGTTAATGCCTCGGTAAGATGGTGAGTAAGGCCAATATAATCCACAACAAAACCACGTTGTTTCCCTTTTTTCACCCGGTTTGTACGGGCAATTGCCTGTAATAACGTATGCTCGCGGATTTTTTTATCCAGATACATGACCTGCTCTATCGGCGCATCAAAACCGGTTAATAACATGTCACAGACAACCAGGAAGGCAATTCCTGTATAAGGTTTATCAGGATCGTCAAACGCAAATGGCTTACAGAAATTTTCTACCGCATTCCAGGCACGGGCTTGCTTGCGTGTTTCGGTAATAAATGCCGCTTCGTTGGTGCCATCACTGGATATCACGACCGCAGCTTTGAGGAACTTGATCCGATTAATTAATGTGTGGTCAGGTACGTCCGCAGATTCAAGCTCATCCACTTTCTCTTTTAACGCCTGATGGATAGCCTTCTGGTAACGGACTGCCGCCAGTTTGGAGTGACACACCACCTGAGCTTTAAAGCCATTAGGAAAAATATGCTCCAGATAGTGTTTCACCATATCGCGCGCGATAGCGGCAATACGTTGCTCTGCTTCCAGAATGTCGCCTGTGGCGCCATACTTTTTCTTAATAGCGTCTAATTCTTCTTCCGTTCGGTCTTTAAAGAGATTCTCAAACTGCGTTTCAAAGCCATGTTTATCGTTCAGCGCGGCATCAGCAGTCCTGCCTTCGTAAAGGATCTGCAATGTGGTGCCATCTTCAACGGCATCCATCAACTTGTATTTATCGATATATTCGCCAAAGCGTTTGACGGTACGTTTCTCACCGTGGCGTTCTGTAATCAATGGCGTTCCGGTGAAGGCAATGCGGGCCGCATTGGGGAAGGCCTCAAAAATATTACTGCCCAGATCTGAACTCTGAGTACGGTGTGCTTCATCGATCATTAACACAATTCGCGAAGAGGTATTCACCACGCCAAATGTTTTGCCCGTTGGAATGGCCTGGTAGGTTCCCAGCGCTTTAGCAACGGATACGGGGAGGCTTTCCTGCGCGACCAGGAACTTATGCGCCATCACCATATTGATATCGGAAGTGTTGGTGGCTAATTCTTTTCGTAGCGTATTGTTGCTTTCAATAACATTGACTCGTCCACCGATCAGTTGTGCCGTCGCTGTTAGCTGCTCCTCCAGATCGAGACGATCGTTGATCAATATGATTTTATAATCGTGAAGATCGTTTGAAACGCGCAGCATTCGGGCAACAAAAACCATCGTCAGGCTCTTACCCGACCCCTGGGTATGCCAGACTACACCACTTTTTTCTTCTGTGGTTTTACCTTCACGTAAACGCTGTAAGATCTTATTAGCTGCGCGAAATTGCTGATAACGGCAGACAACCTTGATACGCGGGCCAGCATCGGTATCCATAAATACAGAGCATGTACGCAGGATGGATAACAGATTCGCTTTATTTAACATGCCATTGATTAGCTGTTGCTGTGTGTTCATATCGCTGGCAACATTGTCTTCCTGCGGCCATTGTGTCTTCCAGGGATAAAAATGCTCTTCCCCGGAAGTAATCGTGCCGTAATCCGCTTCAACGCCTGTTGTTCTGACCGCAAATAAATTACTGTGAAATAAACGTGGCTCCCCCTCTTTTAATCCCTGCAGCGCTGTTGCTTTACGATTGTTCATATAACGCTGGAGCTGAATATATGCTTCAGCCATTGGATTAGAACAGGTTGGACCACCTTTTTTACACTCTACGACAATTAGCGGAATGCCATTAATAAATAAAACAATATCGGGAATGATAAATTGTTTTACGCAACCCGGGGTATCAATCCGAAACTGGTTTATCGCCAGAAAGTGATTATTTTCCGGGTGTTCGAAATCGATTAATTTAACTATAGGATCAGACTCACCGGTGGCATTATTAATATCCACCTGTGTTTTAAACAGTAGCTTTTGGATCGCCTCATTAGCTTCCAGTAGAGAACGATTGGGTTGTCGCAGGATCTGTTCTTGCAGATCCTGTAACTGTTTGTCAGTTAACCATGTTTTTCCGCCGGATCCGGCATTTAAATGCGCTACTGCGCTAGTAAAAATCTGCGGCAGCAGCCACTGTCGGAAGCTGCTGCGCTTACTTTTAGCCGGATCGGAGGGAATGTCCTGTCCCTGGTCAATAATCGCCCAACCCAGTGACTGCAGTTGCTGCAGAAAGGGCTGTTCAACTTCCGTGTATTCAGACATGGCTGGACTCCATACTAGTATCTGCTAACCTTACTCTAACTTTACCATTTAGAAGGTCATGCATTAAACCAGACTTAGTTCTAATTAATTTATTCAATATCTCTTTTTCATTTTTTATTTTTGATGAGCACGCCATTAGCTTATCACTAATAATAATTTGTTCATTAATTGAGGGGACAGCAACTAATAGCTGACGCATCTCTCCGACATTAAAATGCTGTTGTGCCATCCCTCCCTGAAGGCGTAAGACTTGTTCTTTACCAAACGAAGAATTAATCCAAAAACATAGATAATTTTTATCTACAGAATCTTTAGGGGATGAGATTAATATATCAATACAATTACATCCATTAAATTCATCAGGAACAACTGCACTTGTTCCTGGATAGCCTGTTCTAACCGATAAAATATCACCTGTTTTTATTTGACTTTTACTCAAAAGTGCATTGGAAAAAGGTGATATATATACAAGATTATAAGAATCAAGACCATCTTCCCTCACATTGGCTGAGCGAAACGCAGGAACTCCCTCTTCAACATAATATTTCGTTGGCTGAATAACAATACCCACGGTTATTCTTGAACAAAGTTGACTGCACTGCTGTACATCCCATTCTTTTGGGATCCAACCAATACTTGTCTTTTTATACAAATAAGGTTGCTGAGCACGAGTTTGGCGTAATCTGCCATTACTATCAACACCTCTTGTAAATAGATCGTACATCATCCCCGCTTTTATTTTTTGATATTTATTTATCAAAAAATTAGTGTTTTCTATAGCTTGATCAACAGTTTTCAATATATCTGCAATCTTTTTTTGTACTTTCAAACACTTAGGATATTTTATATGTAATATTCTTCCTAAATCCTTTGGGACGTGAGGAACCCCAGTGCCGGTTCTCCTACTTTGAATCCACTGATAGTTATTAACTAATAAATAATATAATAAGTCACTGCGAATACCTTTTTTTGGTGTAAGTTTACAAACAGTTGATGAAACAACACCATTTAATCCACTACAACAAAGCCCACTTCTTTCGCCATCCCAAAGCATCAATATATCTTCTTCATTCGCCTTTACAGCAAATGTAGAACAAGCATATCCATCATTATTTCCAGATAACGCTCCCGCTCCCAAATATGGTTCATAACCACTTAAAGGAAACGGGCTGGTAATAACTTTCCTTCCCTTCTGAAAAGAAACAAGCTCACTAAGAGAATGTACTACCCAATCATTCATAACCAAGCTCCATTAAAAAATCGTGCAACTGCTTAGAAGCTTTATCTCTTTGACTCTCCATTTCTTTAGCTGTTATTGCATATTTAACCCACAAATTTTCAATGACAGCAATACAAGCTCGTTGCTCTGTTCTTAAGTATCGATTATAAGTGTTTAATAGTAGTTTTTTTAATCTCGCAACAATAACCACACGAGCTTCATCCTGTGATATTTTCTCACGTGCACTTAAAACTAGCTCGTCACGCTTATTCTCGATCGCCTTGATAACTTTCTTCAATTCTTTAGCTTCATCTTCAAGCACTTTATGACGCTTCAATTGGGCTTCTATTTGGGAGACCTTTTCCTGATACTCTTCGGCACTTCCCAATCCCGGATCGCGTTTACATAGTTTCACCATGCCTTTAGCGTCTTTCAGCTTCGATTTCAGCTCTTTCACCTGATCTGAGGACATCACACCCGTGTCATCACTATCCTCAAAGTCTTCGTCATCCGCCGCCGCAAATAATGCCTGCAGCTCGGCTAAACGAGCTTGCGCATTAGCTTGCTCTTCTAAAACCTCAGGGAATTGGCTTTGCAGAATATCTTCACTAGGGATCAGTTCCGCACCCCAGCCACTTGCAGCAATAGATTTGAAGTCCGCCTTAAGGTAGTCCACATAACTGGCGAAGGCACCACGCACCTGGAATGACGTTAACAAGTTTTGCTGTGCAAAAGCTTCATTGATGCTCTCCATCAACTGACTACGCATTACATACACATTGCGTGGCCTAGCATGTTGGTTAGCTGCATCAGGCGCTAACGCTTCTACAATCGGGAGATTGTTTTCCCACCATTTTTCCAGTTGTGTCATAAGCGCCTGGTTCGCTTTTAATACACCCGTATGTTGATTAACAAACTCAGCAATGTCACGCTTTGCCGTCAACGTAGGTGAAAAATTCATGTACGCTGTATCACGAGGTACAAAAATATCTGCCTGTAATCCAGTATAATTTTGCCAGAAATGGCCGAGACTTTCGATTTCTGCAAGCGGAATACCACCATGTAAGTGTGCACGAACATCATGGGGTTCTGGCGGCGGCGCATTATCCACGTAACGACGAATATTACAGTTATAATCTTCTTTGATAATCTCATCAGTTGGGACGACACGCGCATATCCTGGGATATTGTCACTCTTACGGTATGCGTTGATAATCTTATCAATATCTTCCGGGCGTAGATGATTCTGCGCTTTATCTTCGCTGTATTCCCGATCGGCGTTTATAAACAAGACAGACTTGCGTTTGTCTGCTCCTTCTTTATTCATCACCAGAATACAGGCTGGTATTCCCGTACCGTAGAACAGGTTGCTAGGTAAACCGATGATAGCTTCCAAGTAACCATGATCGATAAAATATTTCCGAGCTTCACGTTCATCGCCGCTGCGGAATAATACACCATGAGGCATAACGGTCGCCAGACGACCATTATGTTTAAGTACAGCTAACATATGCTGTACAAACATGAGATCGGCCTTTTTCCCTTTTTCCGGTAACCAAACGGGAAAACGCCCAGGGAAGACAATCCCCTTTTTAATATAATTCTGACTAAATGGAGGATTCGCAACTACACGATCAAAACGCAGAAGCTCGTTATTTTCATCTTTATGTTCTGGTTCGCGAAGTGTATCTCCCTGACGAATATCCGCATGAGAAATACCATGTAGAAGCATATTCATCTTACAAATTGACCATGTAGTTCCCATTTTCTCTTGGCCGTATAGGGCAATTTCATCAGCGTCACCACCTTTCTCGCGCAGATAGTCACGCATTTGGATCAGCATTCCCCCCGATCCAACTGTTGGATCGTAAACACTCATGCCTTCCTCGGGATCGCAGATCTCGACACAAATACGCACAACCTCAGATGGGGTATAAAATTCTCCCGCTTTTTTACCCGCTGAATCTGCAAAGTATTTAATCAACCACTCGTAGGCAGCACCTAATAGATCCGGAAATTCGAAATCTTCATCTTTCAAGGGAATTTTTTCGAAGTTAAGAATAAAATCAGATAACGTATCGTCATCTAATGTGCGTTGGCCAATTTTATGGTTAAAATTAATTCCTTTTAACACGTCCTGTAAAACATCAATGTTAGCTTCTTCAATCGCTTCCAGCGCTTTATTCAAGGCACTGCCAACCTCAGTTTTTACATGTTTCAGTGCAGGACGGATTACCGCTTTCTTATTCCCTTTGTCATCTTCTACAATCTCTTCCCATGATTCACTCCAACGAGCCCGCGGAGGCACATAGAAATACTTTCCTGAGTAGTTATCGGGATCCTCAAGCGCCAGCTCGATGTCCAGTTCAGACATCCCCTGTTCTTTAAACTGCTTGCGTAGTTCAACCTGACGCTGATCGAACAGATCGCTGGCACGCTTAAGGAACAACATACCAAAAATGTATTCTTTGTATTCACTGGCATCCATGCTGCCACGTAAGTCATCACATGCGCGGAGCAACAACGTTTCAAGCTGGGTAAGAGTTAATTTCATGTGTTTCTCAGAAAACTGCCTCGTCAACTACGGTCCTATCTTTTTGTAAACCATAGTTTTATCAATTGTTTACATAATTGTTATGGATTATTTGTTCCACAACGATTTGTGTATTTTTCCTGTCTGATGGTATTCACCTACCAATTCAATAAAATCTTTAAAATCCCGATTTTCTTCCACCAGACGGTTCACTGACTGCCAGTCGACACTGGTACGTTCCCGCGCCGGGATCAGCGTCTGGCTGTTACTGAAGTCATGTGGATCGAGGAGGATCACACCAATACCGTGCAACGCACAGAGCATCTGAAGCTCGCGTTCAACACTACGTTGCTTATCTTCGTTAATTTCAGTCGCCACCAGATAGCCGAAATGCGCCCAACTGGAATTGCTGACCGCCTGGAAGAAACATTCACGCACATTGCTACGGTTTAGCTGTTTTTTCACCTCAAAAGACCACAGCCGTGTCAAACGCCCTTCACTATGGCGAACACAGTTTTGCACCACATCATCCCACTCTTTATCAAGAGGCTCCAATGCGACAA
>NZ_ALNJ01000137.1:0-91315 GCF_000293135.1 Klebsiella sp. OBRC7
CCATCCCGGTTATCCGCTTCGCGCTGATGCTGCACTCCTTCTCTGCGGTAGCGCTGATTGTGGTGATCATGGTGCATATTTACGCTGCGCTGTGGGTGAAGGGCACCATTACCGCGATGGTGGAAGGCTGGGTCACGAAGACCTGGGCGAAGAAACATCACCCGCGCTGGTATCGTGAAGTGAAAGCGAAACGGACGAAAGATTGATAAAACAAATACGATAAGTTCGCTGCCATGCAGCGGATATTATCGTAGCGAGCGCGCGTAATGGCAGGGAAACCGCAAGGTGAACACGCGATTACGCGCTATTTTTATCGGTAATTATTAAAGGGTAATCAACATAAAACCGCTGATAATAACGCTGTTTTATGAATGTTTTGGTTATCCATATCAAAGAATCGCCGGACGACTCTGGTTATGTTGGCCGTTGCGCCCGGAGAAACGCCCGGGTTAATTCATCATTCGTTGTGGAAGGGGACCTGACAGGATGACGACGAAATCGCTAACGCTTTCTTTGGATGAACAACAGTCCATTCCGTTGAGTACGGTCTCAGGGACGCAGGGCTATCCCGGCATGGATATTCGTCCGCTGGCGTCCGCAGGTATATGCAGTTACGACCCCGGTTTTGCTAACACCGCAGGCTGTACGTCGGCCATCTCGTGGATTGATACCGAAAAGAGCATTCTGCTGCACCGCGGCTATCCGGTCGATCAGCTGGCGCGCCAGTGCGACTTCCTGGAAGTGGCCTGGATTCTGCTGCGCGGCGATGCGCCTGACGAAGCCAGCTATCAAGCCTTTAAAAACACGATTACCCGCCATAGCCTGGTGCATGAGCAGATTGCCCGCATGTGCAGCAGCTTTCGTCGCGACTCGCACCCGATGGCCCTAATGTGCGCCCTGGTGGGCACCCTGGCGGCGTTCTATCACGATGTGCTGGACGTCGAAAATCCTGAGCACCGCGCGCTGGCCGCCACCCGCCTGCTGTCGAAAATGCCGACGCTCGCGGCGATGAGCTATAAGTTTTCTATTGAGCAACCGGCGCAGTATCCGCGCAACGATCTTTCCTACGCGGGGAATTTCCTGCATATGCTGTTTGCTATCCCGGCGGAGCCGTATCAGCTGAATCCGGTGATTGAGCAGGCGATGAACCAGATCCTGGTGCTGCACGCCGACCACGGCCAGTGCGCATCGACGACCACCGTCCGGGCGGCGGGCTCCTCCGGGGCGAATCTTTTTGCCTGCATTGCCGCCGGGCTCGCTTCTTTATGGGGACCGGCCCACGGCGGGGCGAACGAAGCCAGTATGCGGATGCTGGAGGAGATCAACACCGTCGACCAAATTCCGGCGTTCCTGAGCAAAGCGAAACGCGATCCGCAGGCGTTTCGTCGTCTGGGATTCGGTAACTCTCGTTACCGTCATCTTGATCCACGCGCCGCTATTTTGCGCGAAACCTGTCACCGGGTGCTGAAGGAACTGGGGATGTCCGACATGCCTTTGCAGGTGGCGATGGCCCTCGAAGAGGTGGCGCTGACCGACCCGTACTTTGTTGAAAATGGCCTGTCGCCGAGCGTGGATTTCTACACTGCGGTGATCCTCAAGGCGATGGGACTGCCTTCATCGATGTTTGTGGTGATTACCGCCGTAGGCAGAACGCTTGGCTGGGTGGCGCACTGGAACGAAATGCACGAAGCGCCGCTGACTATTTATCGTCCCCGGCAGATTTATACCGGCGAAAAGCGGCGGGATTACGTTTCGCGGCGTGAAGTGTGACAACAGGGGCAATAGGGAGGATTTAGCCCGGCTCGCGCTGCGCTGAACCGGGCTACACATTCACTGCGTTCTGTGGAGCGGGAACGCAGCGGCTGTTTAACGAAACATCACCTGCGCCCAGCGGGCCAGCCCGGCGGTAACCGAGCCAAAATCATCGCCTCCGGCAACCGGAATACCCGGCAGGTGCGCCGCCAGCGCTTTTTTGATCAACGGCGAGCGAGCGCTGCCGCCGGTCAGGTAAATCACGTCCGGCTTGTCATTGCTGTTTTCCAGCGCCAGCTGAACCTGCTCCATGATGCGGGCCAGCGGCTGATCCAGCGCCGCTTCCAGACCCTGCTGGCTGATGGCTGTCGCCAGCTCGTCGCTAATAAACGGCAGCCCCGCGGTGACGCTCGGCTGCGCGGAAAGGGCGATTTTGCTCTCTTCCGCGCTGCGTACCAGGCGATAGCTCAGACGCTGACGCCAGACCTTCAGCAGTAGCGCGACTTTTTCGCTATCGCGGGCGCTGCGTAGCAAATCGTTAAGCAGGCGACCGTTGGCGGCGCTGTAAAAGTCGGTCTGCGCCGGCACGTCGTTAATGGCCACCGCATTCCACCACGGCAGAATCGGCAGCGCGATGCCTTTTTCGGTATCGCCGCCCATGCCCAGCAGCGGCATCAGGCATTTAAAGGCCAGGGCGATATCCAGGTCGTTACCGCCGACGCGGCAGCCGCTGTGGCCGAGGAGGCTTTGCTGGCGATCGGCTTTTTCTCGCCACTGCGGCCCCATCAACAGCAGCGAACAGTCGGTGGTACCGCCGCCGATATCGACGACCAGTACGCGTTTTTCTTCGCGCAGCGTCGCTTCGAAATCCAGACCGGCGGCGACTGGCTCAAACTGAAACACGACGTCACGAAAGCCCGCGCGCTTTGCCGCACGTTCGAGAATGCCCTGCGCCTGGGCGTTGGCATCATCGCCGCCCAGCCCCTGGAAGTTAATCGGCCGGCCGATAACCGCCTGGTCGATGGTTTCCGGCAGCTGCGTTTGCGCCTGGAGTTTGATATGCAGCATCATGGCGCACACTAAGTCTTCAAACAGCGCTACCTGCTGCGGTTTAAGCCCGCTGGCGCCGAGAAACGATTTCGGCGACTTTACGAAGTAGACTTCTTGCGGATCTTCAACGTACTGATGCAGCGAAGCGAGACCAAACTGTACGCTGTTGCGGAGTACGTCGATATCTTCCTCGCGGTTGAAGCTTATCGCGCGACGCAGCAGCGCCTGGTTTTCATCACCGTTGGGCGGGACGTCGTGGTGGCGGTAGAGCCACTCGCTGACCGCTTCGCGGGTCGGCGCGCAAAGCATTGATGGCAGTAGTGAACTGCCGTTTTCCAGCGTCAGCAGCTGCGGCGTATTGTCGCGCATCACCGCCACTGAACAGTTAGCGGTACCGTAGTCAAAACCAATAAACATAGCCTGCAAAATCCCCATGCCGGTGAAGAAGGGGGGCGACTTTAGCGGATTGACGGCACTGGGACAACTGGAATTTAAAAGCAAGGCGCAGGCGGCGCGGAGCCGCTATGATTGAAGCGCTAAAAAAGGAGAAATGATGACGCTGCTACCCTGGCATTCCCCCTACGACTGGCAATGGATGTTTCATTTTCTTGGCGCGCGTACGGTGCAGGGGATTGAAATTTTTGTCGGCGACAGCTATTGCCGTAGCTTCGCCCTGAATGGTCACGCCGGACTCATCACGGTGACGCCGGATGACGCCGCGCAGGGCATGCGGGTGACGCTTTCCGCCGGGCTGCAGCCGGTCGCGGAGGCGTGTCTGGCGCGGGTTGCGCGCTTATTTGATTTGTCCTGCGACCCACAGCAGATCGCCCTGACGCTGGGAAGCCTTGCGCTGCCAAGGCCGGGGCTTCGTCTGCCGGGCTCCCTGGATGCGTTTGAACAAGCGGTACGCGCGGTGCTCGGCCAGCTGGTGAGCGTGGCCATGGCGGCAAAGCTCACCGGGAAAGTGGTGGCCGCCTTAGGGGAACTGTTGACCGACGCGCCGGGCTTTTATCTCTTCCCGAGCGCGCAGCGGCTGGCGCAGGCCGATCCGCTGGCGCTAAAGGCGCTGGGCATGCCCCTGCGGCGCGCGGAGGCGCTGATCCACCTGGCGCAGGCGGCTATCCGCGGCGATCTCCCCCTCTCCGCGCCGGAGAATATCGACGCCGGAATAAAGCAGCTGCAGACGCTGCCCGGGATAGGCCGCTGGACGGCGAACTATTTCGCGCTGCGCGGCTGGCAGGCGCCGGATATCTTCCTGGCGGATGATTATCTGATTAAACAGCGTTTTCCCGGCATGACGCCGGCGCGGATTGCGCGCTACGCCAGCCGCTGGCACCCCTGGCGCTCGTACGCTTTACTGCATATCTGGTATACGCAAGGCTGGTCGCCGGAGGAGGAATAGACCCGGGAGGCGCTTAGCACTGGTATCGACGCGCTGAAATCCCTATAATTGCGGCGTTTGGCGGTCAACCGCCACCCTTCCTACATTCCCAGGTTAATCAGGTCGCAAAAATTTATGACTGATACGTCTCATCAGTGCGTCATTATAGGCATCGCCGGCGCATCGGCTTCGGGCAAAAGCCTTATCGCCAGTACGCTATATCGTGAATTACGTGAACAGGTCGGCGATGAACATATCGGCGTTATTCCGGAAGACAGCTATTACAAGGATCAAGGTCATCTGTCGATGGAAGAGCGTGTAAAAACCAACTATGACCATCCGAGCTCCATGGATCATAGTCTGCTGTTTCAGCATCTGCAGATGCTGAGAAGCGGCCAGCCGATAGAGTTGCCGGTGTATAGCTACGTTGAGCATACCCGTATGCCGGAAACCATCCATATTGAACCGAAGAAAGTCATCATTCTCGAAGGGATTCTGCTGCTGACCGACGCCCGCCTGCGCAACGAACTCAGCTTCTCCATTTTTGTCGACACCCCGCTGGATATCTGCCTGATGCGGCGCATCAAGCGAGACGTAAATGAACGTGGGCGTTCGATGGATTCGGTAATGGCGCAGTACCAGAAAACGGTGCGCCCGATGTTCCTGCAGTTTATCGACCCTTCCAAACAGTATGCCGATATTATCGTGCCTCGCGGCGGTAAGAACCGTATCGCCATCGATATATTGAAGGCCAAAATCAGTCAGTTCTTTGAATAACACGAACGAATTGTGTAACGTGCAAAGAGAAGCCAATTTGCCCTTATCCCCGGAAGGCGTAGGGGCGCAATGCCTTAAAGGAGAACGTTCATGCGTCTGTGCGACCGAGATATAGAAGCCTGGTTGGATGAGGGGCGTCTGGCCATTAATCCGCGCCCGCCCGTTGAGCGCATTAACGGCGCGACGGTCGATGTTCGGCTGGGAAATAAGTTTCGGACTTTCCGCGGGCACACGGCGGGCTTTATTGACCTGAGCGGGCCTAAAGCGGAAGTCAGCGCGGCGCTGGATCGCGTGATGAGCGAAGAGATTGTTCTGCCGGATGGTGAAGCGTTCTTCCTGCATCCGGGTGAGCTGGCGCTGGCGGTGACCTTTGAATCGGTCACCCTGCCGCCGGATCTCGTCGGCTGGCTGGATGGCCGCTCTTCGCTGGCGCGTCTGGGCCTGATGGTGCACGTCACCGCGCACCGCATCGATCCGGGCTGGTCCGGCTGCATCGTACTGGAATTCTATAATTCGGGTAAGCTGCCGCTGGCGCTGCGTCCGGGGATGCTGATCGGGGCGTTAAGTTTTGAGCCGTTATCCGGGCCGGCGATGCGGCCTTATAATCGCCGTGAAGATGCGAAATATCGCGACCAGCAGGGCGCGGTAGCGAGTCGAATCGACAAGGATTGATAATTTTAGCGGTTTGCTGAGGATGCCATGAGACGAATTCTGACCACGCTGATGATCTTACTGGCGGTAGTTGTCGCCGGTCTTACCGCGCTGGTATTGCTGGTCAACCCCAACGATTTTCGCGCCTATATGGTTAAAGAGGTGGCGGATCGTAGCGGCTATCAGCTCGAGCTCAATGGGCCGCTGCGCTGGCACGTCTGGCCGCAGCTCAGCATTCTCTCGGGCCGCATGACCCTGACCGCGCCGGGCGCTGAAGAACCCGTTATTCGCGCGGATAATATGCGCCTTGACGTCGGGCTGCTGCCGCTGATCTCCCATCAGCTGCAGGTCAAGCAGGTGATGTTGAAGGGCGCGGTGATCCAGCTGACCTCCAAAACCGAAGCCGTGCGTAGCAAGGGGGCTCCGGTCGTGCCGCACGACAATACGCTGCCTCAGGTGCCGGAGGATCGCGGCTGGTCGTATGATGTCCAGAAGCTACAGATTGCCGATAGCGTGCTCTTTTTTCAGCATGAAGATGGCGAGCAGGTTACGGTGCGTGATATCCGCCTGCAGATGGAGCAGGACAACAGCCATCGCGCTACGGTCGATTTCTCTGGCCGGGTGAACCGCGATCAGCGCGATCTGGCGCTTTCCTTCTCCGCCCGGGTGCAGGGCGGTGATTATCCTCATTCTCTGAAGGCGGATATTTCACAACTCAACTGGCAGCTTCGCGGCGCGGAGCTTCCCCCCGAAGGGATTAGCGGCCAGGCGAGTATGCAGGCCAGCTGGGTCGAGGATGCGAAAAAGCTCAGCTTCGATGGGCTGAACTTAACGGCTAACGGCAGCACCATTGCCGGCAACGGCAGCGTCGTGCTGGGCGACCAGCCTGACTGGACGCTGAACCTTCAGGCGGGCACGCTCAACCTCGATAGCCTGCTTTCTCATGCCTCCGCCTCTGGCGATAATAGCGTTAACCAGCAGGGGCAAAGCCAGAACAGGCAGCTACGCCCGGTTATTGCGGATAACGATATTCAGCAGGATTACAACGCTCTGCGCGGTTTTAACGCCCGGTTGAACCTGACGGCTGACCAGCTGCAGTGGCGGGGGATGCACTTTACCCAGGTGAAAAGTGAAATCAGCAACCAGCAGGGGCTGCTGACGATTCATCAGATGCAGGGGAGCCTGGACGGTGGACGACTCTCGCTCCCCGGCTCGCTCGATGCGCGCGGCGCAACGCCGCATGCCTCTTTCCAGCCGCAACTCGACAACGTCGAGATCGGCTCGATTCTGAAAGCGTTTAATTATTCAATAAACCTCACCGGCAAGCTCTCGCTGACCGGCGAGTTCTCCGGCGGCAAGATCGATGCCGACGAGTTCCGCCGCAGCTGGCAGGGGCAGGCGGTAACGCAGCTCACTGATACGCGTACTGAAGGGCTCAACTTCCAGCAGCTGGTACAGCAGGCCGTCGAGCGCAGCACCAACGTTCAGGCGCAGGAAAATTACGACAATGCGACCCGACTGGATTCTGTCAGCACCGAGTTTGCGCTGAATAATGGGCTGGTCACCTTGACGCATATGCAGGGCCAATCTGACATGATGGCGCTGACCGGTCAGGGTGAGCTCAACCTGCTGAAAGAAGATTGCGATATGCGCTTCAACGTGCGGGTACTGGGCGGCTGGAAGGGCGAAAGCAAACTCATCGACAGGCTCAAGCAGACGGCGATCCCTTTGCGAATTTATGGTAACTGGCAGACGCTGAGCTACAGCCTGCAGGTTGACCAGATACTCCGCAAGCAGCTGCAGGATGAAGCCAGGAAACGGCTTAGCGAATGGGCTGAACGCAATAAAAATACCCAGGATGGTAAGGATGTGAAGAAGCTGCTCGACAAACTGTAAGTTGGCCAGGAAAAGCAGAAAAAGCGCATCGTGCTCGGATTGCCGGCAATGCGCATTCCTCTGGTATTGCCGGCGGCGCATCGCCTGCGCGGGCCTACGGCTAAAGAGGGATGTGCTGAGCGTTTAGGTTTTGTCGGCCGGGTAAGGCGCTAGCCACTACCCGGCAGAAAGATTAGCAGACCCTTAAAAATCGTTTAACCCGTCTGCGTCCGGCTTTTGATGCTTCATCGAAGAGAGCATCACACTTCATAGTCCAGTTCATCTTCATCGTGCGCAGGCGGCACTATCAGTACTTTTTGTACCCGATGGCTCTCCACCTGCAGCGTGCGCAGCACGTAGCCGTCTAGTTTCACTTCTTCACCTTCCCGCGGCACATGCTGCAGGTACTCCATCAGCAGACCGGCAACCGTATGGTATTCACGTTTCTCATCCAGCGGCAGAGGAACAGACTGGACCAGGTCTTCCAGCGGCATATGCCCGTTGACCGTCCAGCTCCCGTCGCCGTTTTTGTGAATATCGTGACGGGCATCGATCTCTTCTGCTTCATTAGGCAGATTACCGGCGATAGTCTCCATGACGTCGCTGAGCGTCACAATTCCCTCTACGGAGCCAAATTCATCGACCACAAAGGCGAAGTGGGTTCTGGCTCTGCGGAACTGCTCCAGCGCAGGAAGCAGCGGCAGCGTTTCCGGGAACACCAGCGGCTGACGAATCAGAACCTGCAAATTGAGCGGTTCATGACGTAATGATTGCTGCAGAAGATCGATCACGTGCACGACGCCAAGCATATCCTCGTCATCATCGCCGCCGGTCACCACGAGGCGGGTATGTTGATTTTTGTCGAGTAAGGCGCGAATCTCCTCTTCCGGCGCGCTGAGATCAATATGTTCAATGTCATGACGCGAGGTCATGATGCTGCTGACGGTACGCTGATTGAGGTTCAGCACCCGCTCAATCATCCGTCGCTCCTGCGGATTAAAGAGTGGGTTATCGTCGCGATCGGCAACCAGCGAGGCGGTCTCGCTATCCAGCTCGCTACTGTCTTTGCGCCCGCTCAACAGATTCATCACCGCCTCGGTGGTTCGCTGGCGTAGCGTCAGGTTGGCCGAGAGAAAGCGATGGCGGTTGAAAATCGCCAGCTGGTTGAAGGATTCAATCATGACCGAGAAGCCGATAGCCGCGTACAGGTAGCCTTTGGGAATAGGGAAACCAAAGCCTTCGGCAATCAGGCTAAAGCCGATCATCAGCAGGAAGCTCAGACAGAGAATAACGATGGTCGGATGGCTGTTAACAAAGCGGGTGAGGGCTTTACTGGCCATCAGCATCAGGCTAATGGCAATAATCACCGCGGCCATCATGACCGCCAGGTGGTCAACCATGCCGACCGCGGTTATCACCGAGTCGAGAGAGAAGATGGCATCAAGCACTACGATTTGCGCTACCACCCCCCAGAACCTGGCGCCTTTGCGCTGGGTCGGGTTATCGCTATCTTTCCCTTCCAGCCGTTCGTTAAGTTCAACGGTGGCTTTGAAAAGGAGGAATAATCCGCCAAACAGCATAATCAGATCGCGGGCGCTAAAGCTCAGATCGTGCCAGGTCATGAGCGGTTTGGTTAGCGTGACCAGCCAGGAGATCGAAGCCAGCAGCAGCAGGCGCATCACCATTGCGAGTAGCAGACCGGTTACGCGGGCCCGGTCTCGCTGCGCGGGAGGAAGTTTTTCCGCGAGAATGGCAATAAAAACCAGATTATCAATACCGAGTACCAGCTCAATAACGACAAGCGTAATGAGCCCGGCCCAAATCGAGGGGTCGGCAATCCATTCCATATTCAGTTAAAACCTTTACAACCTAAGAGTGCCATGTACCGATCATGGATAAGCCATAGATAAAATGCAATATTTTCTGCTGTTAACTAGCTCAGCCCCGAACCCGCCTGCGGATAAAGCAGCAAATAAAAGCGTCATTTGTGCAGGATATAACCTTTCCACAATGCGCTTATTGGATGGTACTTATTAATTAACGCGCGAAATTTCAGCGATATGGGCGGAGACGGTTCGCACGACTTTAAGCCAGATGTCACCCGAACGGTGAAAGACCATGCTGCTCTGCTGCAGAAGGCGGATACGATACTTGGATAACGCGAGAATCAATCAATAGATTTGATGTATATATCAACGATTTTCTTGAATTTGGATTTTTATACTACTTAATGTCGTGGCTTGCCGTAGATCAATTTTTGCAGGACGATGTAATGAGCGTTATATGTGATGGCGAGCAGTAAAAACAGCAGCGAAAAGGGTCAAAGCCAGCTGACTGCCCGTCGTTTTTATCAGCAATATCATTGCCGACCGTGAAGCCAGGCGTGACGGGTAATTGGCTGCAATTCAGGCACTTTTGTACGTTAAATAATTTTATTATCAGTATAATTGATTATTTGGGCTGGATTTTAATTTTTTTACAGTCACTTGTTCTGTGTCAATTCATGATGAAAGATTACAAGGTATTAAAAGAGAAACGATGGAGAAGCGATGAGCGTCATCAGGCTGCCTTATGAATAAAATAAGGTGTCGTTGCAGAGTAACTCATTGTAATTAAATGGAAATTCTTTATAAAATATGTGTATAAGAATTTTCTTAAAACTGTCTATTGGTATGTAGACTTTGCGTGTATTCTTAAATTCAGCGTGTAATTTCAGAATTTGACGGACAGAATGGCAGGTATCAAGCGTGTATCATCACTGATAAATGCCAGTGATACATACAAACTGACAGGATCAAAAGGTTTATAACCATACGGGTGGATATGAAAATGGTGAGTTTGAAAGCAGTTATACCGGTAGCAGGATTAGGGATGCATATGTTGCCCGCCACCAAGGCCATTCCGAAAGAGATGTTGCCGATCGTCGACAAGCCAATGGTGCAGTACATTGTTGATGAAATTGTAGCTGCGGGTATCAAGGAAATCGTGCTGGTGACGCATTCATCCAAGAATGCCGTAGAAAACCATTTCGACACCTCCTACGAACTGGAAGCATTGCTTGAACAACGCGTAAAACGTCAGCTTCTGGCGGAGGTGCAGGCTATCTGTCCTCCTGGCGTAACGATCATGAACGTGCGTCAGGGCCAGCAGCTGGGCTTAGGTCACTCCATTCTTTGCGCGCGCCCGCTGATTGGCGATAACCCGTTTGTGGTGGTGCTCCCGGATATCATTCTGGACGACGCCAGCGCCGACCCTCTGCGCTATAACCTTGCCGCGATGGTGGCGCGTTTCAATGAAACGGGTCGTAGCCAGGTACTGGCAAAACGGATGGAAGGCGATCTCTCCGAATATTCCGTTATCCAGACTAAAGACGCTCTGGAATCGGCGGGGCAGGTTGCCCGTATCGTTGAGTTCATCGAAAAACCTGATGAACCGCAAACCCTGGATTCCGACCTGATGGCGGTAGGGCGCTATGTGCTTTCTGCCGATGTCTGGGCTGAACTGGAGCGTACCGAGCCGGGCGCCTGGGGACGTATCCAGTTAACCGATGCGATCGCCGAGCTGGCGAAAAAACAGTCGGTTGATGCGATGTTAATGACTGGCGACAGCTATGACTGCGGTAAAAAAATGGGCTATATGCAGGCTTTTGTTAGCTACGGGCTGCGTAACCATAAAGAAGGGGCAAAATTCCGCGAGAGTATTAAGAGGCTGCTGGCGTAGTTTTCGCGCCAGTGCTTATTAGCGCGTGAGAGTGAACGGTTCGAATTATCTGATGACGAAAAGAGGATTCGTGGCCGTTCACAACGTTAAGTTCAGCAGATATCGCTGATTAATATCCATTTGAATACAATGGGTTAGCATTTTTCTTGTTATATTGTAGCATTTGCGAACATGAGGCAATGTTCGGAGACTTCTGGTAGTAGAAGAAGACGTAACATGCTGAAATGGTCGGACTAGCTAAATTTACTCTTTGCTGATAATTACTTACTAAGACTTTTCTTAAGTAAGTGGCCCTTAGTCAAGGCGTGAGACGAAAATAAAACTTGACTGAGATCATGTTTGCGCATTAAACAACGGTAACGCATGCATAATAATGTGAAGTTACTGATTGTGTATGCCCACACCAATGTCGCGGAAAAGACGTTACGGACTGGAGAGATCGTCAAAGGATGAAAAAGAAATGAACTGGCAAGTTGTCACTTTTTTTGGCGATAGCACCGTACTGTTACCCAGTGCGGCAGTACTGTTTATCGTTCTTTTTCTGCGAAAAGATTCAAAGCAGCTGGCCTGGCACTGGGCTCTGCTGTTCGGCATAACTGGCGCCATTGTCTGCGCATCAAAACTGGCATTTATGGGTTGGGGTATCGGGATTCGCGAGCTGGACTTCACTGGCTTTAGCGGGCACACCGCACTCTCTTCCGCTTTCTGGCCAATCCTCTTATGGCTGCTGTGCGCGCGCGCCACACCAGCTCTTCGCTTTACTGCCGTCTTATTAGGGTATGCACTGGCCGGGCTGGTAGGGTATTCCCGTTTGATGATTCATGCACATTCAACTTCGGAAGTGATTGCCGGCTTACTGATGGGTGCCGCAGGGAGTGCAGCCTTTTTGCTGCTCCAGTCGCGTGTTCGCGATACTCATACAGCGCAACTATCGTTTGGCGGCCTGGCTAGCATGATCATTATCCCGGTGCTTCTGCTGAATACCGGGGCGAAGGCGCCAACCCAATCGCTGCTGGGCGAGATAGCGGTAAAGCTTGGCCCACTGGAAAAACCTTTTACCCGAGTTGATCTGCACAAGGGGTTTTACTGACTCAGGGTAGCATGGAAGAGATGAAGGATTCAGAGCGACTCATGTTCTGTTCACAATGTATGCAATATGAAATTTAAAGTGAAATGGTCTGCAGCTGCAATATTTCATATCCATGAAATAAATCTGTGATAGACCATTCTGCGCAATAATTAGCATTAATGATAATCAGCCAGGATGTTTCCTAAATAAGTTTTCTGGCTAAATATCGAATTTATTAATGATAACAGCATGCTGGCATAATTCTTTTCACTATTAATTTTTGTAGTTGACTAACTATAATTAATTTGAAACTAAGTCAACACACTTTCTGTGGTTAAAAAGGCAATAAAATCATAAGGTTGAGATTATCTGGTTGTTCGATACTGTTGGCATTTGATCGTGATAGCCGGAAAACAATAACCTTATCGGCGGGCGTTCATAGTGCTGCCAGCGTATCTGATAATTCAAGATTACGCTCCCAATTGAGGGCAGAATCTCGTAAACTTATGGCCGCGAAATTGTTGTTTTGATGGATTAATCGCCGATTTATCGAAATCAGCGATTGAATTTAAAGGGAAAGAAGTACAGTGCATTGGTAGCTGTTAAGCCAAGGGCGGTAGCGTACCTGCGGACGGACGTTTTCTCCATATCACATCTCATTTCATGCGACTGAAATTCCTAAAGTGAACTCTATACAGGTGATTATCTTTACAACCTGTATATACTTGCATGTTGTCGCCAGCTCAGAACGTGTTCGTTTGACGGCGGGCAGGAGAAGCTGCGGGTATGAAGCGTAAGGAATGGCCTTCAATAACAATTTCGCATACATTGTGTACTGCAGGTAGCCTGTGAACCGAAAGCGAGCATTGGCATGAGATTCCGATAACATGCTTTCGTTTTCTTTGATCAAACCTGTAGACCAAAAATAGCAAAGGTTGGCGTCAGAGGGCGCTGCATCTATCAGTGTTCCCCTTGTCGCGCCAGCTTGCGGAAACGGGGCTTTAAATGGATCTTGTACAATGATAAAAATTGCGCGAATCGCACTCGCATTAGGGCTGCTATCTTCTGCCAGCTCACTTGCCTATGCCTCCGGGTTAGTGATGAATGACAACGAACTGCGCAACGATCTGGCGTGGCTTTCCGATCGCGGCGTTATTCATCTCAGCCTGTCGACCTGGCCTCTGAGCCAGGAAGAGATTAATCGGGCACTAAAGAAAGCAAAACCCTCTTACTCTTCTGAACAGGTTGTTCTCGCTCGAATCAACCAACGCCTCAATTCCTTAAAAGCTGATTTCCGGGTGAGTGGCTATACCTCAACGGATAAGCCCGGAACGCCGCAGGGGTTTGGCCAGAATCAGCCTGCGGATAGCTCTTTATCATTAGCCTTTAATAACAGTGGCGAATGGTGGGATGTGCACCTGCAGGGCAACGTTGAAGGTGACGAACGCATCAGCAACGGTTCACGTTTTAATGCTAACGGCGCCTACGGCGCGGTTAAGTTCTGGAACCAATGGCTCTCCTTCGGCCAGATGCCGCAGTGGTGGGGACCGGGTTATGAAGGAAGTCTAATCCGCGGTGATGCGATGCGCCCGATGACCGGCGTTTTAATGCAGCGTGCTGAACAGGCTGCACCGGAAACCTGGTGGCTGCGCTGGATTGGACCTTGGCAGTATCAGATTTCCGCCAGCCAGATGAATCAATATACCGCCGTACCGCATACCAAAATTATCGGCGGTCGTCTGACGTTTTCTCCTTTCCAGTCCCTTGAGCTTGGCGCATCGCGCATTATGCAGTGGGGCGGGGAGGGGAGACCGGAATCGTTTAGTAATTTTTGGGACGGCCTGACGGGTAAAGATAATACAGCAGCAAACGATCCCAATGAACCCGGCAACCAGCTTGCTGGTTTTGACTTTAAGTTGAAACTGGAACCTACGCTGGGGCTGCCGATCAGCTTATATGGTCAAATGATTGGCGAAGATGAGTCCGGCTTGTTACCTTCAGCGAATATGTTCCTTGGCGGAGTCGAAGGCCACCACGGTTGGGGGAAAGATGCCATCAACTGGTATCTGGAAGCTCACGATACCCGAACGAATATGAGCCGAACCAACTATAGCTATACGCACCATATCTATAAAGATGGCTACTACCAGCAAGGTTACTCACTCGGTGATGCTATGGGAGGCGATGGCCAACTCTTTGCGGGTAAAGTTGAACTGGTGATGGAGGATAATCAGCGCTGGAGTGCACGTTTAGCGTATGCGAAGGTTAACCCAGAAAATCAGTCAATTAATAAGGCGTTTCCTCGCTCGGATACATTAAAAGGTGTGCAACTGGGCTGGAGTGGCGATGTGTACAAATCGGTACGACTGAACACTTCTCTCTGGTATACCGATGCGAACCATAATGATAGCGATGATGTAGGCGCAAGCGCCGGGATTGAAATTCCCTTTAATTTATAGCCTTAACACAGCTTCTGGAAATAGACTGTTGTTTGGGGATTAGAAACTTTTGGTTTACTGATGATGTGACATTATGAAGAAAAAAATTGTTAGATTTTCGGCATTGGCATTAGCAATAGGTTTTTTATCAGGCTGTACCATTGTGCCCGGGCAGGGATTAAATAGCCTGCGTAAAAACGTTGTTGAACTGCCGGATAGCGATTACGATCTGGATAAACTTGTTAATGTATACCCTATGACTCCGGGCTTGGTAGACCAACTTCGCCCAGAAAAGATACTAGCTCGTCCTAATCCTCAATTAGATAATTTGCTCAAAAGTTATGAGTATCGTATTGGCGTGGGCGATGTGCTTATGGTAACGGTATGGGATCATCCTGAATTAACAACACCTGCGGGGCAGTATCGTAGTGCAAGTGATACTGGAAACTGGGTGAATTCTGACGGAACAATATTCTACCCATATATTGGGAAAGTTCAGGTTGTTGGTAAGACGTTGAGCCAAGTCAGGCAAGATATTGCAAGCCGTTTGACGACCTATATTGAGAGTCCGCAAGTTGACGTAAGTATTGCTGCATTCAGATCCCAGAAAGTTTATGTTACTGGTGAGGTTGCAAATTCAGGAAAACAAGCAATTACGAATATCCCTCTAACGGTCATGGATGCTATTAACGCTGCTGGTGGACTTGCTCCTGATGCCGATTGGAGGAATGTAGTTCTCACTCATGATGGTAAGGATTCTAAAATTTCATTGTACGCGTTAATGCAAAAAGGGGACCTAACACAAAACCGTTTGTTATATCCTGGTGATATTTTGTTTATACCGCGTAATGATGAGTTGAAAGTGTTTGTCATGGGTGAAGTTGGTAAGCAAAGTACACTTAAAATGGACCGCAGTGGAATGACCCTTGCGGAAGCAATAGGTAGTTCTGAAGGAATGTCGCAAACTCTAAGTGATGCGACTGGTATTTTTGTCATCCGTCAATTGCAAAACGATAAGCAAGGAAAAATTGCAAATATTTATCAGCTTAATGCACAAGATGCATCTGCCATGGTGTTAGGAACAGAGTTTCAATTGGAACCATATGATATAGTTTATGTAACAGCCGCACCTCTCGTGCGCTGGAATCGAGTTATATCACAACTTGTACCAACGATCACTGGTGTACATGATATGACAGAAACAGTACGTTATATTAGAACTTGGCCATAATTATGTTTAATTCTATATTGGTTATCTGTACAGGTAATATTTGCCGTTCACCTATAGCAGAGCGAATTCTGCGCACTATACTTCCTGATAAAAGAATTGATTCAGCTGGTACTGGCGCGCTAGTTGACCACCCAGCTGATCCCTCAGCAATTAAAACGGCTGAAAAATATGGAATCTCGCTAGACAACCATAAAGGAAAACAATTCACGTCAGTGCTTGGTCGTCAGTATGATTTGCTATTGGTTATGGAGAAAAGCCATATAGAGCAAATTAGTAGCATTGCACCTGAAGTTCGTGGGAAAACAATGTTGTTAAGTCATTGGCTGAATGGTAAAGATATCCCGGACCCATATAGGAAAAGTGATGAAGCTTTTGAATCGGTATTTAAACTAATTGACAAAAGCTGTAAACACTGGGCAGAAAAATTAGGTAGATAATTTCAGGAAATGATTGCATGACATCAGTAATAAATAATAAATCATCGTCACCAGATTCTGATGAAATCGATTTGGGGCGTATAATTGGTGAGTTAATCGATCATCGTAAATTGATTGTAGCCATTACGACTGGTTTTACTGTGTTGGCACTACTCTATGCTTTATTAGCGACACCGGTTTACCAAGCAAATGCATTGATACAGGTGGAACAAAAGCAAGGTAATGCAATCCTAAACAGTCTAAGCCAGATGTTGCCTGATAGTCAGCCGCAGTCTGCACCTGAAATCGCTCTATTGCAGTCTCGAATGATTTTAGGAAAGACAGTCGATGACCTAAATTTGCAAGCTAGGGTTGAGCAAAACTTCTTTCCAATAGTCGGTAGAGGCTTATCTCGGATTATAGGGGAAAAGCCTGCAAATATTGATGTAACACATATTTATCTTCCAAAGATAGAGGGACAAGATTCACCGAGTATAAAGGTTAAAATTAAGGATAAGAACCATTACCAAATTGAGTATGGCGATACGATTCTTGATGGGGTAGTGGGCGAATTGTTGGAAACCAAAGGTATTTCTTTATTAATCAGATCAGTTGACGCTGAACCTGGCGATAGCTTTACTGTAACTTATGTATCATCATTAAAAGCAATCAATAATTTACAAGAGTCATTTAATGTTACAGAACAGGGTAAAGATACTGGAATGTTAAATCTCACCCTTACAGGTGATGATTCAGAACTTATAACACATATTCTTGATGGAATAAGCCAAAACTACTTGGCTCAGAACGTTGCTAGACAGGCAGCTCAAGATGCAAAAAGCTTGGAGTTCCTTAGTAAGCAACTGCCTGAGGTCCGTTCTGAGCTTGATTCGGCAGAGGATAAACTGAATGCTTATCGCAGGCAAAAAGATTCAGTAGACTTAACGATGGAAGCTAAGTCCGTTTTGGACCAAATTGTTAATGCGGATAATCAATTAAATGAGCTTACATTTAGAGAGGCGGAAATATCACAACTTTATACTAAAGAACATCCGACATATAAAGCTTTAGTCGAAAAAAGGAAGACACTTCAGGAGGAAAAGGCGAAACTTAATAAAAGAGTGAGTGGTATGCCTTCTACTCAACAAGAAGTGCTAAGATTGAGTCGTGACGTAGAGTCTGGCAGAGCAGTATATTTGCAACTTCTAAATCGCCAACAAGAATTAAATATTGCAAAATCTAGTGCAATTGGCAATGTCAGAATCATTGATACAGCTGTCACTGAGCCAAAACCAGTAAAACCCCGAAAAGTGCTAATTGTGGTTATGGGATTATTACTGGGTTTGTTTGTATCTATTGGTCTTGTGTTGTTGAGAGTATTTTTGAGGCGTGGTATTGAGACTCCAGAAGAACTGGAAGATATGGGGATTAATGTATATTCTAGTATTCCTGTATCAGAATGGTTAACGAAACATCTGTCAAGTAATAAGCGAAAAAAACAAGAGTCGGACACTCTACTTGCAGTAGAAAATCCTGCAGATCTAGCTGTCGAAGCTATTCGTAGCCTAAGGACAAGCTTACATTTCGCAATGATGGAATCTAAAAATAATATATTAATGATTTCAGGCGCTAGCCCAAATGCAGGTAAAACTTTTGTTAGTACTAACTTAGCCGCTATTATTGCTTTAACTGGTAAAAAAGTACTCTTCATAAATGCTGACCTTAGAAAAGGATATGTTCATAAAATGTTTGGGCAAAACCAACCTAAGGGATTGTCAGATATTTTATCGGGGCAAGAAGTAACAGAAAATGTAGTACAAAAAGTGGTCGGAGGTGAGTTTGACTATATTTCTAGGGGGCAAATTCCGCCGAACCCAGCCGAATTACTAATGCATGAGCGTTTCGAAGCCATACTTAAATGGGCTTCGCAACAGTACGAGATAGTTATTATTGATACCCCACCAATTCTTGCTGTTACTGATGCCGCGATTATTGGAAGATATGCAGGGACAACGTTGCTGGTAGCAAGATATGAAGTTAATACCCCTAAAGAAATAGCAGTGAGTATTCGTAGGTTTGAACAAAGTGGTGTGACAATAAAAGGTTGCATTTTGAATGGCATGGTGAAAAAGGCTAGTAGTTATTATGGCTATGGCTATAACCATTATGGGTATTCTTATACTGATAAGAGATCTGATTAATTAAAACTCGGGCTCTTCTTGAGCCCAATTTATTTTTCCCTAAAATTATTTAATTTTAATGAGAATATAAATAGAGGGGACTATGACATATTTTTCGAAAAATGTTAGTTGTAGTGTATTACTAGTGCTATCTGATTTTATTAGTTTTGTGTTATCACTTTATCTCTCGTTGGGGCTATTATCCTTCATTTTCGGAGGGTATGACTTTCATATGTCTAGTGAGCAGTTAGATGGTTGGATTGGATTACATTGGCTACTGGGAGTTTGCTGTGTATTATGGTATGGAATACGTTTGCGTCATTACTTTTATCGTAAGACATTTTGGTTTGAACTGAAAGAAATACTTCGTACATTGGTAATATTTGCAGTTATTGAAATGGCTGTTATGGCATTTGCTAAATGGGATATATCCCGCTATATCTGGTTTTTTACATGGATTTTTGCAGGGTTATTAGTCCCATTGGCCCGAATGTGGACCAAATGGTTATTAAATAAGATAGGGCTTTGGCAACGAGAAACTTGGATCATCGGCAACGGGAAAAACGCATTCGATGCATGTAAAGCTATTAATAGTGAGTTAAATTTAGGATTGAATATTGTTGGGTTTGTATCAACAAATAAGAAATTGGTCAATAATACTATTGATTCAGCGTTTAAGGTTGTCGAAGGTGATAAGAAATGGCTCGAATCTATAGATAAAAGGACTCAATTTATAGTTGCAGTTGAGTCAGATGAAAGTGATGCTAGAAATAGTTGGTTACGAGAGTTTATGATCAAAGGGTATCGTTATGTTTCTGTAATACCAACCTTAAGAGGGGTGCCTTTAGATAGTACTGATATGTCATTTATTTTTAGTCATGAAGTGATGATTTTTAGGGTACAACAGAATTTAGCGAAATGGTCTTCTAGAATTATTAAAAGAACTTTTGATATTATTGGTTCGCTCGGAATAATAACTATATTATCACCAATCCTTCTATATATTAGTTATAAAGTTAAACGCGATGGAGGGCCTGCAATTTATGGGCATGAGCGAGTAGGTAAAAATGGGGAGTCGTTCAAATGCCTTAAGTTTAGATCCATGATAATAAACTCAAAGGAAGTATTAGAAAATTTGTTATCTTCCGACTCGAATGCAAAAAGAGAATGGGATGAAACGTTTAAATTAAAAAATGATCCACGAATAACACCAATTGGAAAATTTTTGAGGCGAACTAGTTTAGATGAGTTACCACAATTATTTAATGTATTAAAAGGTGAAATGAGCCTTGTTGGACCACGTCCTATTATCACGGCAGAACTTGAGCGGTATAATGATGAGGTTGATTATTATCTCCTCAGTAAGCCTGGAATGACTGGTCTGTGGCAAGTTAGTGGCCGTAGTGATGTTGATTATGACACTCGTGTTTATTTAGATGCCTGGTATGTGAAAAATTGGTCAATGTGGAATGACATTGCTATTTTGTTCAAGACTGTCAGTGTTGTTCTTAAAAAAGATGGTGCTTACTAAATCCTAGAGTTGAATAATATGATATATGTAAATGCTAGGTTTTTAACTCAAGAAATGACGGGTGTACAACGCTTTGCAGAGATGATTTCATTAGAACTGAATCGGAAAATAGATAATGTATGTTTTTTATCTCCATCAAATATAGTTAGGGCAGATATAGCTTCGCAGCTAAATGTAAGGATTATTGGAAAAAATACAGGTCATTTATGGGAGCAGTTAGATCTTCCATATTTTTTAAGCAAACAAGAAAAAGGCATTCTTGTGAACTTAGGAAATACTGCTCCAATATTATACCGGAATAAGATAACAGCAGTACATGATATAACATTTTTGAAATTTCCTGAGTCATTTTCTAAAAAGTTTTTATATTTTTATAAAATCTTAATCCCATTAGTCATTAAAACATCGAAACATATTGTGACTGTAAGTGAGTTTTCTAAAAATGAAATATTAAGAAAGTATAATCTAGATAAAGAAAAAATATCTGTTGTGTATAATGCGGTAAATAATAACCTCAGTATTGAAAATATTAAAAAATACAATGGGAAACCATATTTTCTAATGGTTTCTTCTCAAAACTATCACAAGAATTTTGGCAGAGCTTTAGAAGGATTTTATCTTGCAAGAAAAGATGGCTATTTAGATGAGTTTGGATTAAAAATTATTGGGGCAAAAAATTCTGCTTTTAATACTCAGTCATATACTTCTATTCTCAAAGAAGATGTCGAGTTTCTGGGCCGTGTATCAGATGCACAATTGGCGGATTTGTATGCAAATGCTACTAGTTTTGTTTTCCCTTCATTATATGAAGGGTTTGGGATTCCACCTCTCGAGGCTCAATATTTTGGATGCCCTGTAATCGCAAGTAATGCAGCATCTCTACCTGAAGTTCTTAGTGATAGTGTATTATATTTTAACCCACATTCTTCTTCTGAAATTAAAGATGCAATGATTAAAGTATCAAATGATCTTAATTTGCGAGAGAAATTGATTGAATGCGGATATAAAAATCTAAAGAAATATTCATGGGGTGACTCTGCTTCAAAATTGCTATCAATTATTAATAAGATCTAATATGGAAGTAATAATCTATGGGGCTTAATGAAGCAATACTATTTGATGCACTAAATTTTACACTTTTTTTGTTTATGGCATTATGTTATGCCTTTTTACTAAAAAGACGAATATCAAAGGTTGTTGGAAGATGGTTTGTCTTCTTATTGATTATAACAAGTTATTCTTCTTATAACATAATGGTTGCACCTGTTCATGATTACAATCAAGTAATTTCAAGAACATTCATGTACCATCAAAAAATTTTTGGTCCCTTTAATTTAGTTGATGTTTTATTTATAGTCACTATAGCTTTCTTTTCATATAAATTAATTTATATAACGAGATATTATAAAAAGATCACTTTTAATAATTTAGGGGTGAAAATAGTTTTAAATAGAGAATTTATGGTTTTCTTTATTTCTTTCTTTTCGTTCATCCTTTGGAATTATTTTAATGACAAAAATTTTGATTTTGGCAGTGAGTTCATTTATTATCGAGGTTTAATATATTTTCTTGGGGCTATATTAGCATTAAGATTTGATGTAAATAATAAAGTTTCCGTAAAAGATATATTTTCTTTTTTCTTAATCATTGATGCTCTTAATTTAGTGTCAGGTTTTGTCGCAACACAACTATTTAGTAACTATGTGTGGTTTCGGTATGTATTCAAAGTAACGATCATAAATCAAGATAGCATATCATCATTCGTTTCAATTTATAGCATTGTGGCCATAGTTGCTATATTTAGATATCGAGAAATGAAAAAAACAATTGGCGGATTCAATCTTTTTATTTGTTTTGCGATTCTTATTTTATCACAGATCAATTTTTATAAAGGATTGATACTCAGTATGTCTATTGTAATTATGATCTACTCAGTTAGTTTGGTTCTTGCAAAAAAGAAAACTATATCGTTGACAATAATTATTTTATTGGGTATTGTCCCTCTTACGCTTTTGGCTTTATCGAAAAGTGATAAGTTCTCGGATACAGCGTTGGCGACACGTTCAGTTCAAACCTTAGATTATATTGAATATTTAAATACTCAAACACCACTGCAATATATAATTGGAACAGGATTGGGGTCAACATATCCTTACTACCATCAGGATTTAGATAGAGGTGCGACAAAAGAAGTCGATGTAGAAAGTGGAAATGAAAGACGTTCGATTCAGGTTCCATATCTAAATATATATAAAGCTAGTGGTTTGTTAGGAGGATTAGCCTACACATTGCTTTCACTTATTGCATTATTTTTATTAGTAAAATCCATAATAAATGAAGAAAATGTTTTAATTCAGGCATTGTTACTTTTTTTAATCACTCGATTATATAATGGGACTGGGCTAATGACTCCATTTCCAGTCATTATATTTGTTGTCAGGACAATTTATCTGATCTATGTAAGTAAGTGCGAAAGTAGCCAAGATGAGAGAAATTATGAAAGAAATTAATAGCAAAGTACTTGATATTATCTGTCCACTTTATAACAAAGAAAAATATATTGAGGATTTCCTGTCATCTTTGCGTATTCTTCCATCAGATAAAGTAAATATAATTCTGATCGATGATGGTTCATATGACTCAACTAAAGAAAAAATTGATAGCTATGTTTTAAAAAATAAAATAAATAATGTTTATTATTTTCACAAAAAAAATGGAGGTGTCTCATCCGCAAGAAATAAAGGAATAGTTGAATCAGTTTCTGATTATATTTGGTTTTGTGACCCTGATGATCTTATTACAAATGAATCATTAAACATTTTACAAAAAGTGGATAATTTAAATGATGATATTGTGGTATGCGGTTATATTACAGCTTTTGAAGAAAATCAAATTGAAATTACCACTTCCTATAAAAAAGAACGATTTACCACGATCGATTTTTTAACATCTCATGATTACTTTACAAAGAAGAATGCAATCAGTACTGTTTGGAATAAAATATATAAAAGGCAATTTATTGCTAATATACGTTTTCCAGAAGATATGAACCATTCTGAAGATCGTTATTTTAATCTTTCCCTTTTAAAAAAAAATGGTACTGTACTAACATGTGATCTTATTATATATAGGCATAAAAGATACTCTGCCAATACCTTAAGCACAACGAAAGACAGTGCCAGAATAAACGATATTATAAAGGCGGATTTGTATAATTTGGTTGTATTGAGTGGTTTTAAAAATATTAAAAAGGAAAAAAAAATTCATGTTTATAGAATTTCTCGTGAAAAAATGCATGCTTCAGAAAAGAGAATACTAAAATTTTATCAAGATGAGTGCAAGTTATTAAATATTAAACCAAATTTTTTTATATCTAGTAAAGATGTTTTATTATATTTATACCTTCTAGTATTTGGCAAATAAATAAAATAGTACAATTGTGAATATTCCTTTAAATGATGAATATAATACTGTGCTGAAAAGGAAATTCTCACAACTAAGTAAAAATCTTTTGAGTTAGTAAGCGATAAAGCACTATCGTTTGCTATTATTATGGATAACAAATGAAAATAATGCTTGTAAACTCGCTTTATTATCCTTTTAAAGTTGGTGGTGCTGAGGTTTCAGTTCAATTACTTGCTGAAGGTCTTGTCAAACATGGTTGCGATGTAATGGTTGTAACTTTGACTAACGATAGGATGAGGCATTTGACGACTGAGTATATAAATAAGGTTAAAGTGGTAAGGGTTTATCTAAAAAATATTTATTGGCCATTTGATGAGAAAGATAATCGCGGATCTATAAAGAAGCTAGTGTGGCATATTATTGACTCATATAATCCGTTAATGCAGAAAATCGTTAATAAACTAGTTAACGATTTTTCACCTGATATAATCCATACTAACAACATTTGCGGTTTTTCAACTTCAATTTGGAATAAATATGATAAAATAAAGGTTATTCATACGATCAGAGATTATTATCTATTAACACCATCAAGTGTATTAAGTGATAATAAGAAATTAACAGCGATAGATATAGCTCTTTCGTGGATTAAGAAAAAAAGGATATCCAGAGTATCTTGTTTTATAGGTATAAGCGAATATATACTTAAAACACATAATGATCATGGCTTCTTTAGCGGGAATGAATATTTAAGGAAGATTTATAACTCTGCAATATTAACTGATTCCTTTTACTTGAATAAAAGTAAAAGTAAAAGTGGTATTTTTACTATTGGATTTATTGGCCGTTTAACTGAAGAAAAAGGATATTCCATATTTTATGCGTTGGCCGATCATTATAAAAATAATAAACGTATTGTTTTTAAAGCGGCAGGAAGTGGTCGCGAAGATTATTTAGATGAATTGAAATGTAAGTATTCAGGTGTAAATTTGTATGAGATGGGGCATACATCTCAAAGTGAATTTTATAATGAAATTGATCTACTCATTATTCCTGCCAAATG
Organism: Klebsiella sp. OBRC7; assembly: GCF_000293135.1. NCBI lineage: Bacteria > Pseudomonadati > Pseudomonadota > Gammaproteobacteria > Enterobacterales > Enterobacteriaceae > Klebsiella > Klebsiella sp. OBRC7. The sequence continues at coordinate 24,540 of NZ_ALNJ01000137.1, forward strand.
GGCTGAACCTTTTGGCCGGACTGCTATTGAAGCATTTTCATATGCAGTTCCGGTTTTGAGTTCTGGCAGGGGTGGTTTGCTCGAGATTAATTCAATTTTAAAACAAGACATATATAAAGACTTTCAAGATTTGATTAAAAAAGTGGATGCCCTAATTGAGAATAATCCTTCAGTAGATAAATCTATGGTAAGTGAGTTTAATGAGCATTTTTCTGAAAAACGTTATATTTCTCAACATTTGAAATTATATTCTTTTCTTTGTAATAAATGAATGCTTATGTGGTGTGTTATTCATTAAAGGTACTGCTATGATTTTTTTTTCGCGAAGACTTATTTTAAGTAAACTTACAACGTTACCATTCATACTTTTCTTTTCAAAATCGTATGCTCAAAATAATAAAGATGACAATGGTAGTTCAAAAAAAGATTGTACCTCTGATAAAAGTAATTATTTGCATGCTGATAGTGAAGTTATAAAGGCTAACGAAACACAAAAAGTTATGCTTGATGAGCTAGTAGCACAAAGAAAAAAAATACATTTTCTTATGGAAAATCCATCTGTTTCATTTGATTTTTTTTTAGATATTCACGATGGTTCTGTAGATGCTACGCCAGCATTGAAAGCTGCTGCAGCGTCAGGTAAAACAATCGTTTTCCCGTCAAACGGTGTCTATTCAATAAACCAAAACGACATAGCCATTTCTCCCTTCACTAAATTTATTGGCCCGGATGGAGGGTATGCAACATTTTTGGTTAATTCAACCGAGGGTAGTTTCGGTACTTTTGATTTACGGAATAAAAACGGGCTAGGAGATGATATCTACAGTGGAGGGTATTTTAATGTATTTAGAAATCTTCGGTTCAGATACCCCGGTCAAATTAAAAATTTGACTGACGTCGCATCTAATCCAATAGCTTATCTCCCACTTTTTTTTGGAGGTGGTTACTCAAGTCGCTTCGAATATCTTGATATAGGGAATGCATATATTGGGTTCGTTCTTGGTGGCAAAGGATTAGGAAGCTGTAGTCGGATAGTATTGAAGGATATTATAGGTGCACCAATTTTTCTTGGGTTGAGTATTGAACAAGTAAGAGATATACCAATAATACAGAATATTTCCTGGAATTATAATTATCTCGATTTAGATAAAAATCATTCTTACGGGAACATGCTAAAACAATGGATGGCATTAAATGCGACTGCTTTTCAGTTCGGCCGATGCGATTGGGCATCCTGCATCAATCTTTTTAGCTATGGATATTATAAAAATTTAGTTATTGAATCTAGGCGATATACTGGTTCAGCTGATAGAATTAAGTTTATAGGATGTTTTAGTGACCAGTCTATTCATCCCTTGTGGGTTAAAGATTTTGAAAATCAACTGGATTTTATTGCATGTGGCTTTACCGGTGTGAAAACTAATGTAAAAAATGCTAGTGGTATCTTTTTATCAACAAAAAGTATCAACGCGAATGTGAGTTTTACTAACTGTACATTTAATTCATATTACATGGACATTATAATCTCTAAAGTTAATGTTAATATGTATGCCTGCCAATTCTATAATTATGGTTTTGGCAGCAAACAAACTTCTCCAGCCTCTGCTATTAGCATTGATAATGACAATGTAACAGTAAATATTGTTAATACTGACATCGACGCATCCGCTGGTGAATATGTAAGATGCTTATCCGACGGGGGGTATTCTGGATGCTTGTTAAATATTACTGGGTGTTCAAATCTGACAGGCTCTAAATTTGAGATTTTTAGGTGGGATAGTAGCTCAAGTAATGTAGAGTTAATCTCACAAGATTCATATATTTCAGGTGCTTATGATGATATTGTTGGTGTTAGTAGTCTTGGTATAACGGCATATATTCCTCGGCGGTTTTATTTAGAGTCTTTACCTCTGAAAGGATCCTTTAAAGAGGGTGACTATATTGTTAATACAAAACCAAGTGGAACAAAAGAAGATAGTATTATTAAGGGGTGGGTGAGAATGACAACTGGACATAATAATCAACTTAATATAGATTGGGTTGAAGATAAACTAACAAAATAAATTTTTTATACTGGTTATTAACATTTGGAATAATTATGCGCAATTTTAATGTAGGTATAGTTGCTGATTGGTTTATTACATATGCAGGCTCTGAGAAAGTTGTTGCAGAGTTTATTAAGGTTTTCCCCGATTCTGAACTTTATTCAGTTGTAGACTTTCTTTCAAAAGAAAACAAAAAATATTTTCAGGATAAAGACATCACAACAACTTTTATTCAGAACTTACCAAAAGCTAAAAATAAATATCAAAGCTATTTACCATTGATGCCACTAGCTATTGAACAGTTAGATGTTTCTAAACATGATGTAATTATATCGAGTTGTCATGCAGTAGCTAAGGGTGTTTTAACTGGACCTGATCAATTGCATATTAGCTACATTCATTCTCCTATTAGGTATGCTTGGGATCTTCAACACCAATATCTTCGGGAGGCAGGGTTAGATAAAGGTTTCAAAGGACTTTTAGCAAAATATATTCTTCACAAAATGAGAATGTGGGATGTACGTACTGCTAATGGAGTAGATCACTTTATTGCAAATTCACATTTTATAGCTAGGCGAATTAAGAAAGTTTATGGGCGTGATGCTGATGTTATTTATCCTCCTGTTGACGTAGAGAGATTTAAATTAAATGAGAATAAAGAAGAATACTACCTGACTGCCTCTAGATTAGTGCCATATAAAAGAATAGACCTCATTGTTGATGCATTCAAGGCAATGCCTGATAAAAAGTTGATTGTCATTGGTGATGGTCCAGAAATGAAAAAGATACGTGACAAAGCAAGTGCAAATACTGAAATACTTGGCTTTCAGTCTAATGAAATTATGGAAAATTGCATGCGGAATGCTAAGGCATTTGTTTTTGCAGCTGAGGAAGATTTTGGTATCACTCCAGTTGAAGCACAGGCCTGTGGTACTCCAGTCATTGCCTATGGAAAAGGAGGCGTCTTGGAAACGATACGTGGAATGTCGAAAACTACTCCGACAGGAGTTTTCTTTGATAAACAACATGTTGACTCTATAATTGATGCTGTAAATAAATTTGAGTCGAACTTTGATCTTTTTGCTCCGATTGAATGCAGAAATAATGCCATGCGGTTTTCAGAGGAGCGATTTAAAAACGAAATTCATTCATATGTAAACGATAAATGGAATGATTTCAAAGGACGTATTGAGAATTAAATAAAATCATTCATTCTTTACTATATATTTTTGGAATATGATTTTGGTGGTGATACAATTCATCATCATATTTTTTATATCAATATATGCGTTGTATTTAAACTTTGCTTGTGATGAAAATCCCACGAAGCTGGCCAAATGTCAAAAAATAAATTAATTGTTAAGAATACTATTTTTTTAGCGACAAGAACTGTAGTATCAATATTAATTTCTCTTTATACCACAAGAGTTGTATTATATCAATTAGGTACTAATGATTATGGTTTATTTAATGTAATATATGGCGTGGTTGCTCTTACGGTATTTTTATCAGCAGCTATGAATGAGTCAGTTCAACGTTACATTTCCCTCGATCTTGGACGTGGAGATATACAAGCTGTTAGGAATACGATTAAGAATAGTTTATGCATTTATTTATTTTTATCTCTTTCATTTACTTTTGTTCTCTTTTCTTTAAATAATTATGTCATCACATCTTTAATCAACATTCCTCATTCATCTATAATTGTTGCAAAGAAGGTTTATGGCATTGCAGTATTGTCAATTTTTATTTCTATAATTCAGACGCCATTTAATGCAATTGTTATCGCTCACGAAAGAATGTCCTTTTATGCATATATGTCGATTTTTGACGTCAGCTCAAAATTGTTAATTGCTTTTTCATTGTCTATTGTAACACACGATAAAGTGTTGTTTTATTCTTTGTTTTTACTCTTTTCTTCTGTGATAACATTCATAATCTACACTGTTTTTTGTTTTTTTAGCTTTAAAGATAATTTTAAAAATGGTTTTCTTTCGATTTCAGTAATGAAGGACATTGCCTCTTTTTCCTTTTGGAATATTTTTGGTAATTTCGCTTATGTTTGTAGAACTCAAGGGATAAATATTGCAATTAATATATTTTTTTCAACTGCAACAAATGCTGCATATGCAATATCTACTTCTGTTTTAAATGCAATGACATCACTTACGCAATCTCTTGCACTTGCAATCAGGCCTCAGATTTTTAAGTCATATGTTAATCAGTCTGATAGTAATAGATATAAGATGTTGATTTTTTTTGGATCAAAGTATACTTTTTCCTTATTATTCCTTTTGTCCTTTCCGATTATTCTTCTTACTGAGCAAGTGCTTTCGATTTGGTTAGTTAATGTTCCTTTCTGTGCAGTAATATTTGTACGAATTATACTATCTGTTGCATTGGTTGATAGTCTTTCATCCAGCATAATTGCAGGAATTCAAGCGTCGGGAAGAATTAAGGTATACCAACTTGTTGTTGGTTTTATGGTTTTTATGTCCTTGCCATTGACATATTTTTCCTATAAATTGAACTATCCTCCATACAGTGCATTTGTTATTCTTTTCATAATTTCGATAATAAATTTAAATCTTAGAATATTTTTTCTCAAAAAAGCCACAGGATTTACATTTAAAGATTATTATTCTTTAGTAATATTACCCTGTATGTGTTCTGTCATCTTGGTTATAGCTACTAACTACTTTTTGTTGAATTTTTTTAAATATGATTCAATTTTGAACACGTTTGTAAGTATAACATTACACTATATCGTAACGTTTTTTGTGTTATGTATAACAGTTCCCTCTAAGGAGGAAAGACAATTTGTCTTAAACTATATGTTGAGGAAGTTTAAGTGACTATAAAAGAGATTGTACGGAATGAACTTTGTACTGGATGCGGTGTTTGTATCTCAGAAGATAAGAGTAATTCATCAGAGATGATATGGAATTCTCAGGGTTTTTTAGTCCCGCAATTATCAAATTCCTCGGATGAGAAGTCGATGGAAAGGGTTTGCCCATTTAGTTTGAATGGACAATATAATGAAGACACTCTTGCAAAACTTTTTTTTAAGAATGCACCACACCAAGATAGTGATATTGGTTTTTACTCGAACTTATATTTTGGGTTCTCTAAGGAACATAGAGCTACATCCTCTTCTGGAGGAATGGCTACTTTTTTATTCGAGCAGATTTTATTGTTAAACCAAGCAGATCATCTTTTTATAGTTAAAGAAATTGATGGTAAGTATGGATATCAACTTCATAGCTCGGTTGATTCTATAAAAGAAATATCAAAAACACGTTATTATCCTGTCACACTTGAATCACTTTTTTCAGAAATTGACAACATTAAAGGTACTATAGCTATTTCAGGTGTTGCATGTTTTATTAAAGCAATTAGGTTAAAACAAGTTTATAATCAGGAATTGAGGGATAAAATTACATTCTTGGTTGGCATCATTTGCGGGGGGCTAAAAAGCAAATATTATACGGATTTTCTGGCGCAATCCTCAGGCTGCTTCGATGATTATAGTAATGCAGAGTATCGTGTAAAAAAACCAGAAAGTTATGCACTTGATTATAAATTTACGTGCAAAGAAAAATATGGTGAAAGAATACATGTTGTAGAAATGCGGAAAATGGGAGATATGTGGGGGACTGGACTGTTTAAATCAAACGCCTGTGATTTTTGTGATGATGTCACAACAGAACTAGCAGATATATCCCTTGGTGATGCTTGGATCGAACCTTATAGCTCAGATGGTATGGGGAACAGTGTTGTGATCGCGCGAAGTGCTCTTGCTGATGATATTGTTAAAAAAGGGATAGCGGATGGTAGCTTGAATTTAGTTCCTGCTTCTCTTGAGCAAGTCAAGTCATCTCAACAAGGTAGTTTTAATCATAGGCATAAGGGGCTTTTGTTTAGGATAAAAGATGCTGAATCAAGAGGAAGGCTTTATCCGATAAAAAGGGCTAGATTTTTATCTAAGCAGTCTATTTTGTTTAATGAAATTCAACGTTTGCGGATGAAAACTAGAGAAAATAGCTTGGCTCTTTGGGTTAATACGCAAAATGTTGATGAGTTTAATGATTCTTTTACGCCATACCTGAATAAATTAAAAAGAGTTACTAAATTCCAAAAAATCGTATTGAAAGTTAATAGAAAAATAAAAAAACTACGAGGTGTTAAATAAATGAAAATTGCAATACTGACATTGCCTCTTCACGTTAATTATGGTGGGAATGTACAAAATTTTGCATTACAACAAACTTTACTTAAGTTAGGGCATGATGTGGTTACTATCAATTGCCAGGAAGCTAAGATAGGTACTTTGAGGTACGGCCTTTCTACAGCAAAGCGCTTGTTTCAGCAACCTAAGAGTAGCAGACGCTTACTTTTCACCAAAAAAGAAAAAGAAATTATTTCTCTTAACCACAAGCGTTTTATTTGTGATTATATTAAATTAACCGAACCTGTTGATTTCACAGAGTTGAGTCTTTTTTTTAAAAAAAATAAATTTGATGCTGTATTTGTTGGTAGTGATCAAGTTTGGCGGCCTAAGTACACACCTTGCATTGAATCCTATTTCTTAAGTTTTATTCAAGATAATACAGCAATCAAGAAAATATCTTATGCAGCTTCATTTGGCTCCGATAAATGGGAGTACAATAGTCAGCAGCATTCCATTTGTAAGTCACTCATTGAAAAGTTCGATGCTTTATCCGTACGAGAGTCTCTTGGTGCTGATATGTGTAAAGAATATTTTTCAGTAAATGCACAGCATGTGTTAGATCCAACAATGCTATTGACAAAAGAAGAATATATAGAGATTTTTAAGAGTGAAAATCTTCCTAATCATAAAGGGAAATTATTTAATTATACATTGGACGTTGATGAAGCGAAAAATAAGTTAATAAGAAATATATCGTCACATGTACATAAAGATTTTTTTACTACATACCCAGAGAAAACACAGAAAAAAACTTTATTTATTCACGATATTAAGACCTACCAGTATCCTTCTGTTCCAGCTTGGTTGAAATCTTTTTTTGATGCTGACTTTATAATTACAGATTCATTCCATGGCACAGTTTTTTCTATTATTTTTAATAAACCCTTTATTGCACTTTCTAACAAAGAACGTGGGGCAGCAAGATTTATATCGCTATTGAATATGTTCGGCTTAGAGTCGCGCCTTGTTACTGATGTTGATAAATTCGATAAAAATATAATTGATGATAATATTGATTATGTTGAAGTCAATAAACGACTTGAGCAATATCGCATAATGTCTTTAGATTTCATAAGTAATGCGTTGAGTTAAAGATGTTAGTAATATATGTTTTGACTTTTACTTGACTATGGTTGTTTCTTTGTGGGTTTTTCATGCAACAATAGGCATGTTTTTTTTGGCTATATTCCTTCCCGGCTTTGAGCTAACATAATCTTCACATTTAAGCTGCGAACAGTCGCAGTGACCACACCTGACAGGAGTATGTAATGTCCAAGCAACAGATCGGGGTTGTCGGTATGGCAGTGATGGGGCGTAACCTTGCGCTCAACATCGAGAGCCGCGGTTATACCGTCTCCGTTTTCAACCGCTCCCGTGAAAAGACCGAAGAAGTGATTGCCGAGAATCCAGGCAAGAAACTGGTCCCTCATTATACTGTGCAAGAGTTTGTTGAATCACTCGAGACTCCGCGCCGTATCCTGTTAATGGTGAAGGCGGGTGCAGGCACTGACAGTGCCATCGACTCTCTGAAGCCTTACCTGGACAAGGGTGACATCATCATCGATGGTGGTAATACCTTCTTCCAGGATACTATTCGTCGTAATCGTGAGCTTTCTGCTGAAGGTTTTAACTTCATCGGAACCGGCGTGTCCGGCGGTGAAGAAGGGGCTCTTAAAGGTCCTTCGATCATGCCTGGCGGTCAGAAAGAAGCTTATGAACTGGTTGCTCCAATTCTCATGCAGATAGCTGCTGTCGCTGAAGACGGTGAGCCGTGTGTAACCTATATCGGTGCCGATGGTGCTGGTCATTATGTCAAAATGGTTCACAACGGTATTGAATACGGCGATATGCAACTGATTGCAGAAGCCTACGCTTTACTGAAAGGTGGTCTCGCGCTTTCTAATGAAGAGCTGGCGCAAACCTTTACCGAATGGAATGAAGGTGAGCTCAGCAGCTATCTCATTGACATCACAAAAGACATCTTCACCAAAAAGGATGAAGAGGGTAAATATCTGGTCGATGTGATCCTCGATGAAGCGGCAAACAAAGGCACCGGTAAATGGACCAGCCAAAGCTCTCTTGACCTCGGTGAACCGCTGTCGCTCATCACTGAATCTGTATTCGCTCGCTACATCTCTTCTCTGAAAGATCAGCGTGTAGCTGCTTCGAAAGTTCTTACCGGACCGCAGGCTAAGAGTGCTGGCGATAAAGCGGAGTTCGTTGAGAAAGTTCGTCGCGCTCTGTATCTGGGCAAAATCGTCTCTTACGCTCAAGGCTTCTCCCAGTTGCGCGCGGCTTCTGATGAATACCACTGGGATCTTAACTACGGTGAGATCGCGAAAATCTTCCGTGCCGGCTGTATTATTCGTGCTCAGTTCCTGCAAAAGATTACTGATGCCTATGAGCAGAATGCCGGCATTGCCAACCTGCTGCTGGCTCCATATTTCAAGCAGATCGCCGATGATTATCAGCAAGCCCTGCGCGATGTTGTTGCATACGCAGTACAGAATGGTATTCCGGTTCCGACGTTCTCTGCTGCCATTGCATACTACGATAGCTATCGTTCCGCAGTCTTGCCTGCGAACTTGATACAGGCACAGCGTGACTACTTTGGTGCACATACCTATAAGCGTACCGATAAAGAAGGAGTGTTCCACACCGAGTGGATGGATTAACTAGCTGACAAACAACCTGGCAAAAGCCAGGTTGTTTTTTAATTCAAAAATATCAAATAGTATTTAATTTTTTTGATTGTATATAATAAGGTTATTCCTTTCTTGTCTATGTGGTATTTCTCTATTTACACTTTTAATTGAACTTGCAAATAAAGAAGTTATTACTTCCATCACGTCACATTTAATATTTCATATTTATTAAGGATTATATCATGTTACTTCCTGTGATTATGGCGGGTGGCACCGGTAGCCGCCTGTGGCCGATGTCCCGTGAACTCTACCCCAAACAGTTTCTCCGACTGTACGGGCAGAACTCCATGTTGCAGGAAACCATCTCGCGCCTCTCCGGTCTGGATACCCATGAGCCTATGGTTATCTGCAATGAAGAGCACCGCTTCCTGGTGGCTGAACAGCTAAGACAGCTCAACAAGCTGTCGAAGAATATCATTCTTGAGCCGGTGGGCCGCAACACGGCACCGGCCATCGCCCTCGCGGCACTGCAGGCCACGCAGAATGGCGATGACCCGCTGATGCTTGTCCTGGCAGCGGACCACATTATCAATAATCAGCAGGTCTTCCACGACGCCATCCGCGTTGCTGAGCAGTATGCGCATGCTGACCATCTGGTCACCTTCGGTATCGTTCCGAACACCCCGGAAACCGGCTACGGCTATATCCAGCGCGGCGATTCGCTGGGGGAAGGGGAGCATGCGCCTTATCAGGTCGCCCGCTTTGTCGAGAAGCCTGACCTGGAGCGTGCGCAGGCCTATCTGGCCTCCGGGGAATATTACTGGAACAGCGGTATGTTTATGTTCCGGGCGAAAAAGTATCTCTCCGAGCTGGCAAAGTTCCGCCCGGATATTCTCGAAGTCTGCACGGCTGCGGTCAATGCGGCCGATAGCGGCAGCGACTTTATCAGCATCCCGCATGAGGTGTTCAGCACCTGTCCCGACGAATCCGTTGACTATGCGGTAATGGAAAAGACCGCCGATGCGGTGGTGGTGGGGCTGGACGCGGACTGGAGCGACGTCGGCTCATGGTCAGCCCTGTGGGATGTCAGCCCCAAAGATGAGCTTGGCAACGTGCTGAACGGCGATGCCTGGGTGCACAACAGCCAGAACTGCTACATCAACAGCGATGAAAAGTTGGTGGCGGCTATCGGCGTTGAGGACTTGGTGATCGTTAGTACCAAGGATGCGGTGCTGGTGATGAATAAAAACCGCGCCCAGGACGTGAAAAAGGTCGTGGAGTACCTGAAGGCCAACCAGCGCAGCGAATATAAACGACACCGCGAAATCTACCGTCCGTGGGGCCGCAGCGACGTGGTGGTTCAGACTCCGCGCTTCAATGTTAACCGTATCACCGTCAAGCCGGGCGGGGCGTTCTCCATGCAGATGCACCACCACCGCGCCGAGCACTGGGTGATCCTCGCAGGCACGGGGCAGATAACGGTCAACGGTAAGCAGTTCCTGCTGACTGAAAATCAGTCTACCTTTATTCCCATTGGTGCCGAACACTGCCTGGAGAATCCTGGACGTATCCCACTGGAAGTGTTGGAGATCCAGTCCGGCTCCTATCTGGGCGAAGACGATATTATCCGTATTAAAGACCAGTATGGTCGTTGCTAATTTGTATTTAAGGATTAAATAGATGGCAAAATTAAACTGTTTTAAAGCTTACGATATCCGCGGCGAACTGGGTGAAGAATTAAACGAAGATATTGCCTACCGTATCGGACGTGCCTATGGCGAATTCTTGAAACCAAAAACGATAGTCGTGGGCGGTGATGTCCGTCTGACCAGCGAGTCCTTGAAGCTGGCACTGGCCAACGGGCTGATGGATGCGGGAACGGACGTTCTGGACATTGGTCTGAGCGGAACCGAAGAGATTTACTTCGCCACCTTCCACTTGGGCGTGGACGGCGGGATTGAGGTGACGGCCAGCCATAACCCGATGAACTATAATGGAATGAAACTGGTGCGGGAGAATGCGAAACCCATCAGTGGCGACACCGGGCTGCGCGACATCCAGCGTCTGGCGGAAGAGAATCAGTTTGCGCCAGTGGACGCATCCCGTCGCGGCACCCTGCGTCAGATATCGGTGCTGCAGGAGTACGTGGACCACCTGATGGGCTACGTGAACCTGGCCAGCTTCACCCGTCCACTGAAGCTGGTGGTGAACTCCGGCAACGGCGCTGCCGGTCACGTGATTGATGAAGTGGAGAAACGTTTTGTGGCGGCAGGCGTGCCAGTGACCTTTATCAAGGTGCATCACCAGGCTGACGGCAATTTCCCGAATGGAATCCCGAACCCGCTGCTGCCGGAGTGCCGGCAGGACACCGCGGATGCGGTGCGCGAGCACGGCGCGGACATGGGGATCGCCTTTGACGGTGACTTCGACCGCTGCTTTATGTTTGATAACGATGCAGAATTTATCGAAGGCTATTATATTGTTGGCTTGCTGGCGGAAGCGTTCCTGCAGAAGCAGCCGGGCGCCCGGATTATTCACGACCCGCGCCTGACGTGGAATACGGTGGATATGGTGACCCGCAGCGGCGGCACACCGGTGATGTCGAAAACCGGGCATGCGTTTATTAAAGAGCGGATGCGTCAGGAAGATGCGATTTACGGCGGGGAAATGAGCGCACACCACTATTTCCGCGACTTCGCCTACTGCGACAGCGGGATGATCCCGTGGTTGCTGGTGGCGGAGCTACTGTGTCTGAAGATCAGCCCGCTGAAGGCGCTGGTGGCGGACCGGCAGGCGGCGTTCCCGGCGTCCGGGGAAATTAACCGCAAGCTGGAGAATGCGGCAGCGGCAATTGCGCGCATCCGTGAACGCTATGAACCGGATGCCGTGAACGTGGATACCACCGACGGCATCAGTATTGAATATCCGGAGTGGCGTTTTAACCTGCGCAGCTCGAATACCGAGCCGGTTGTGCGTCTTAACGTAGAGTCAAAAGGAGACGATGAATTAATGAAGGCTAAAACAGAAGAAATATTAGCTTTAATGAAATAGAAATTAATCTGCATAGAGCCATAGCATAGGTGCGTGGAATGATGCATCACCTTATGGCTCTTTCTTGACTTCCCATCTTTCTGAGAGTAAAACCGCCACAAGCGTTGATTACCAGGGTGGCTAATATGCCGCCGTCCAGTTAACTGATTAAAGTGTGATCGAATGAAAATTACTATTTCCGGTACCGGTTATGTTGGTTTATCGAATGGCATCCTGATTGCGCAAAACCACGAAGTGGTGGCGCTGGATATCATTCAATCCAAAGTTGATATGATTAACCAAAAGATTTCTCCGATTGTCGATAAGGAGATCCAGGAATATCTGGCGGAAAAACCGTTGAATTTTCGCGCGACAACGGACAAGCATGATGCCTATCGTGATGCAGATTATGTCATTATCGCTACGCCCACTGACTACGATCCGAAAACGAACTACTTCAATACTTCGACCGTTGAAGCTGTTATTCGTGATGTCACCGAGATTAATCCAGACGCGGTAATGATTATTAAATCCACCATTCCCGTTGGTTTTACGCGTGATATTAAAGAGCGCCTGGGCATTGATAACGTCATTTTCTCTCCTGAATTTCTGCGTGAAGGCCGCGCGCTTTACGACAACCTGCACCCGTCTCGTATCGTCATAGGTGAACGTTCAGAACGCGCGGAGCGTTTTGCTAATCTGCTGAAAGAAGGCGCGATTAAGCAGGATATCCCGATGCTGTTTACTGACTCTACCGAAGCTGAGGCGATTAAGTTATTTGCCAATACCTACCTGGCGCTGCGCGTTGCCTACTTTAATGAGCTGGACAGCTATGCTGAAAGCCAGGGTCTGAACAGTAAACAGATCATCGAAGGCGTGTGTCTCGATCCGCGAATCGGTAATCACTATAACAACCCATCCTTTGGCTACGGCGGATACTGCCTGCCGAAAGATACCAAGCAGCTGCTGGCAAACTACGAATCTGTACCGAATAACATCATCGGTGCCATCGTCGATGCTAACCGCACGCGTAAAGATTTTATCGCTGACTCCATCCTGGCGCGCAAGCCTAAAGTCGTTGGTATCTATCGCCTGATCATGAAGAGTGGCTCCGATAACTTCCGCGCTTCCTCAATTCAGGGCATCATGAAGCGTATCAAAGCCAAAGGTATCCCGGTCATTATCTACGAACCGGTTATGCAGGAAGATGAGTTCTTTAATTCCCGTGTAGTTCGCGATTTCGACGCGTTCAAACAAGAAGCTGACGTGATTGTCTCAAACCGAATGGCTGAAGAGCTGTCGGATGTCGCAGACAAAGTGTATACCCGCGATTTGTTCGGTAGTGACTAAATCCCCCCTCTGGCCGGGAGATGTGCTGCCGGCCAGAATATTTCTCTCTCCTGAAGGGTTCAGCTATTCGCCTGACGAATCGTATCGCTTCTCTTCCCCGGCCCAACTCCCTAAAAAACGTGACCTCGCTTAAATTCTTCAATCGATCATCTTGTCCCAACCATTGAGGTCGGATATGTTAAATTCACCTTGTGAAGAGCTACCGTCACTGTGATGTAGACGCTGGAGATAAGCGCCGGAAGGTAAAACAGAGCCTGCTTGCAGGCTTTTGTTGTTTCTGGATCCCGGGTTCTCAGGCTTACTGCGTTGCGGTGAGGCGCTGATTGATATTTACACGGGGAGGGACGGGATCTTTCAAGGGAAGGGCGCAGGCATAGCAAACGCAAGCCATTCATGGCCATGAGAATTGCGTGCTGATGCTAAGGGTATAGTATCAGTTTAATATGACATTTTTATTTTAAAAGATATCCAATGCCAGCTGTAAAGACTATGCCTATCCCCACCGCTGGCAGTGTTTTATTCTTATATTATTATTTCCTATGCCTGTATTATAATTATATTAAGTTTTCTTTTCACCACTTTCGTTTGTTAAAAGTCAGCTTGGTCTTTTTCTGATCTTTGATATAAGAAATCAGAAAATAGACTGAAACAATCAACAGGATGGCAGCAACTGCTAAGAAAATTATGTTTGCCATAATGCGTACCAGAATGAAAGGAATATTATAAATCCGTTTGCCTGCGAACTAATATCTCTGCAAAAGCATGCCTTTGCCTGCCTAACATATCCTGAATTTAAGAAAATTCCTATAAGGTGTTTGTGGTTTTTTTTTGAGAAAAGTGGAAAAAACTTTTTCATTACCGTTACGTTGAACAATAGCGCTGTGGCTGACTTTACTGGCAGACTGATGCGCTGGGGATTGTTTGCTTTATAAGGTAATGCTCTTCGGTGAAAGTAATGGAAGTGGCTTAGATGAGAGTTTGTTGAAGGTTTTGTTTGCTTCGTGTTAAATCTGTGTTTAGGTATTGTGTGGTTTTTAGCGGCAGGCCATGAAAAATGACGTCTCTCAACTCGCAGCAGGATGGATAAGTTTATCCAATGACCATTTCAGATATAAAAAAGCCGCAGTAGCGTTCTGCTGCGGCTAAATCCACAATGCCTGATGTGACTACGCCTTGTAGTACGCTTTATACCAGTCAACGAAGTTCTTCACTCCCTGCCTGACCGTTGTCTGCGGTCTGAATCCCACCGCATCATACAGCGGCCTGGTATCTGCGCTGGTTTCCAGTACATCGCCCGGCTGTATTGGCATCATATTTTTCTCCGCCACCATCCCCAGAGCCTCTTCCAGAGCAGTGATGTAATCCATGAGCTCAACCGGTGAGCTATTCCCGATGTTATACACCCGGTATGGCGCAGAGCTATCCGCTGGTGAACCCGTTTCAACGGTCCATTCCGGATTAGGCTGCGGGATAATGTCCTGCATCCTTACAACCGCCTCAACGATATCGTCAATGTAGGTGAAGTCGCGCTTCATCTTGCCGTAGTTGTAGACATCAATACTCTTACCCTCAAGCATGGCTTTCGTAAACTTGAACAGCGCCATATCCGGACGGCCCCACGGGCCGTAGACGGTAAAGAATCTCAGTCCAGTGGTTGGAATGCCATAAAGATGCGAGTAGGTATGCGCCATCAGTTCATTCGCTTTCTTGGTAGCGGCATAAAGCGAAACCGGATGATCAACCGAATCCTCCGTAGAGAACGGCATTTTACGGTTCAGGCCATAGACCGAACTGGATGAGGCATAGAGCAAATGCTCAACGTTGTTGTGTCTGCAGCCTTCAAGAATGTTCAGATAACCAATCAGGTTAGCGTCAGCATAAGCGAACGGGTTTTCCAGGGAGTAGCGAACTCCTGCCTGCGCGGCGAGATGGATCACTCGGTTAAATTTCTCGTTAGCAAAAAGCCGGGCAATACCTTCACGATCCGCGAGATCGATTTTGTGAAAACTGAACAGGGGAGATTGCAGTAAATCCAGACGGGCCTGCTTAAGATTGATGTCATAATAGTCGTTCATGTTGTCGAGGCCGACAACCTCATGACCCGCCTCCAGAAGGCGCTTGCAGGTATGAAAGCCGATGAATCCTGCGGCTCCAGTTACTAAAAATTTCATATTCATCCTCTGGGGTGACTGTGTCCCGCTATCTATTCGTTGATTTTACACTGGCTTGCCGTGTGGATCACCTGCTTTACCGTTGCTGATTATGTTCATGTGTTCGCTGGGGAAGCGCTGGCGTCAGGATATCAATGGGTTTGTACTGGCGTTCTATAGTTTGAATGAAATTCATTATCTGTGCTTTATGATTAGCAAGGTAATGATTGCGTATGGTTTGATCGCGTACTTATGATTCTCTGTTCTGCGCGGATGGTTTATGCCCCGGAGAAATAACGCAGATTAAAATTGATTTTATGTTTGAGTTTACAATTATTTCACATTGAAGGCGGGTTTTTAAGGTTTTCTTATATAAATCAAAGGGTTATTTTCTTTGTAGTGTTTTGCTTAAATTATGTTTACCACCTGAATCATTTGCAATATGAATTGATTGGCAACGTATTTTCATTTTTATTCCTATAGACCAGCGCTATAATGCTGCTGCTCATTTGCATGACCATTGTGTTGTTAGCTTAATCAGCTATCCTGTGCGCAGCATTAAATATGACACTAAACTGATTGTTGGCGTCATTTCAATCAATATTGGAGCACAGTTTGCGCAGATTCATCAGAAGATGAATGGGTAGATAACGGAGACGAAGCCCTGTGATGCATGAAAAACAGGCTTGTTGGAAGAGCGAATTGAGAAATTCCTGATGGATGAGGCAAAAGCAAACAGCGAGAGTGTGCCCCTGCTTGAATCTTTATCGTTTTCAAGCGAGCAACACCCGGTGTTACGGGCTGCCACTTTTTCGACAGCCGCTGTTTAACGTCAGGACGGCGTTGAGCCAGTGCACTGTGGTTGTGATAACCGGCGCTGGAGGTTTGACAGACAAGATAGATGAATCATTACGCAGTTTGGTTGCGACAGCCAAGGGCGGTAGCGTGATTTAAAGCTATCTCATAACATGAAGGGGAGGGGGTATCTGACTGAAAAATAGCAGTTTTTACTGTTTTCCATGAAACAGCACATTAACTGGTCATCTCCAGGTCAGCATCTCACTTGTCCCAGTTCAGTATGCAAGATCTACAATGATCGGCTGCTGCCAATGCATTAAAGCGGAGACAAAACTCGGGAAAATCTTGCTTTAATCTATGTGCTTAGGTTTTCAGCTCGTATGCTCAAGTCACGGTATCTACCGGCAATCTAAAAGTTCGGGCGTTAGAGCTATCGCAGCTGACGGGGGTTTAGTCAGCTACAACGCGAGATCTAAAGTGCATAACAAAATGCTTAAAATTTCGTAGAATAATTTATGAGTATAAAAATGAAGTATAATCTAGGGTATTTATTTGACCTGCTTGTTGTTATCACTAATAAAGATCTAAAGGTACGGTATAAAAGTAGCGTGTTTGGTTATTTATGGTCAATTGCCAATCCTTTGCTTTTTGCGATGATCTACTATTTTATTTTCAAACTGATCATGCGTGTTCAGATACCTAATTATACCCTTTTTCTAATAACGGGGCTATTTCCCTGGCAGTGGTTTGCAAGCTCAGCAACAAATTCACTTTTTTCATTTATTGCTAATGCGCAAATTATTAAAAAAACTGTATTTCCGCGCTCAGTTATCCCGCTCAGTAATGTCATGATGGAAGGGTTACACTTCTTGTGTACCATTCCTGTCATCGTCGCTTTTCTTTTTGTCTACGGTATGCGTCCTTCGCTTTCGTGGCTGTGGGGAATACCGCTCATTGCTATCGGGCAGGTGATATTCACCTTTGGCATATCCATAATCTTTTCAACGTTGAATCTATTTTTTAGAGATCTGGAAAGATTTGTGACTCTCGGTATTATGTTGATGTTCTACTGTACGCCCATTTTATACGCATCCGATATGATTCCGGCAAAATATAGCTGGGTTATTGACTATAACCCTCTGGCGAGTATGATTTTAAGCTGGCGCAACTTATTTATGGATGGGGTTTTAAACTATGAGCATATTTCAGTATTATATTTGACGGGTATAGTGCTGACGGTTATCGGTCTGAGTATTTTTAATAAATTAAAATATCGCTTTGCAGAGATCTTGTGATGGAACCAGTAATTGATTTTAATAATGTGACAAAAGAGTATCCACTTTACCATCATATTGGCTCAGGTATTAAAGATTTAATATTTCATCCCAAAAGAGCATTTCAATTACTGAAGGGCCGCAAATATCTTGCTATTCAGGATGTTTCTTTTACGGTCGGTAAAGGAGAGGCCGTTGCGCTCATCGGGCGAAATGGCGCAGGCAAAAGCACATCTTTGGGGCTGGTTGCCGGCGTGATAAAACCCACAAAAGGATCGGTCACCACGCGTGGGCGAGTCGCTTCAATGCTTGAGCTGGGCGGCGGCTTTCATCCAGAATTGACGGGGCGCGAGAATATTTTTCTTAATGCCACACTTCTTGGGTTACGCCGTAAAGAGGTGCAGCAGCGAATGGAGCGCATCATTGAATTTTCCGAATTAGGAGAATTTATCGATGAGCCGATCCGCGTCTATTCTAGCGGTATGCTAGCGAAGCTTGGTTTTTCTGTTATCAGTCAAGTTGAGCCTGATATTCTGATTATCGATGAAGTGCTTGCCGTCGGCGATATTTCTTTTCAGGCCAAATGTATCAAGACGATTAAAGAGTTCAAAAATCGTGGCGTGACAATATTGTTTGTTAGCCACAACATGAGTGATGTGGAAAAGATATGCGATCGGGTTGTCTGGATCGAAAATCATCGTCTGCGGGAAATCGGTTCTGCTGAAAGAATCATCGAACTTTATAAACAAGCAATGGCCTAAATCTGGTAATTAAATGAATAGTATTAAGATCTATACCTGTCATCATAAGCCGAGCGCATTCCTTAATGCATCGATTATCAAACCATTGCATGTAGGTAAAGCCAACTCCTATAATGATATCGGCTGTATTGGCGATGATACAGGTGATAATATTTCGTTTAAAAACCCTTTTTACTGTGAGTTAACAGCACATTATTGGGTTTGGAAAAATGAATCTCTTTCTGATTATGTCGGCTTTATGCATTATCGCCGACATCTGAACTTTTCCTCAGAGCAGAGCTTTCCCGAAGATAATTGGGGTGTCGTTAATTCACCCGTTATTGATGCAGAGTATGAAAAGCAGTTTGGTTTAACCGACACGGCAATCCAGGATTGTATTTCAGGGTTTGACCTGCTGTTACCAAAGAAGTGGTCTGTGACCTCTGCCGGCAGTAAAAATAACCTCGATCATTATGAGAAAGGTGAGTTTTTACATATAAAGGACTATCTGGCTGCCCTGGAGGTTGTCGAAGAGCTTTATCCGGATTATAAAGCGGCTATTCAGCAGTTTAACAATGCCACAGATGGCTATTATACGAACATGTTTGTGATGCACAAAGATATGTTCGTAGATTATTCAGAATGGCTCTTCGCGATTTTGACTAATCTTGAAAGCCGCATCTCTATGAATAATTATAACGCGCAAGAAAAGCGTGTTATTGGACACATTGCTGAGCGTCTTTTTAACATTTATATTATTAAGCAGCAGCAAGACCGGGCCCTGAAAGTTAAAGAACTTCAGCGCACTTTCGTGACGAATGAGACATTCAACGGCAAGCTGGAACCGGTTTTTCCTCATGCTGCGCCGATAGTTATCAGTTTTGATGACAACTATGCCATCAGCGGTGGAGCCTTAATCAACTCCATTGTTCGCCATTCTGATAAAAACACCCATTACGATATTGTTGTGCTGGAAAATAAGGTGAGTAACCTTAACAAGCAGCGCTTACTAAAACTGGTCTCGGCCCATACAAACTTTTCACTGCGTTTCTTTGATGTGAATGCATTCACGGAATTGAATGGCGTACATACCCGAGCGCACTTTAGCGCATCAACCTATGCTCGCTTGTTTATTCCGCAACTTTTCCGTGAATATGAGAAGGTCATTTTTATCGATTCCGATACTGTGGTGAAGGCCGATCTTGCGACTTTGCTTAATGTCGACCTCGGCACAAACCTTGTTGCCGCCGTTAAAGATATCGTGATGGAAGGCTTCGTCAAGTTTGGTGCGATGTCGGAGTCGGCAGATGGCGTGATGCCCGCCGGCGAGTATCTGCAAAAAACGCTTAAAATGACCAATCCGGATGAGTATTTCCAGGCGGGAATTATCGTTTTTAACGTTGCCCAGATGGTGCAGGAAGATACCTTCTCCGCGCTGATTAAGACGCTCAAAGAGAAGAAGTACTGGTTCCTCGACCAGGACATCATGAACAAAGTCTTCTATGGCCGGGTTGAATTTTTACCGCTGGAGTGGAATGTCTATCATGGTAATGGCAATACGGATGACTTTTTCCCCAATCTCCAGTTCGCAACATATATGCGCTTTTTAAAAGCCAGAAAGAATCCGAATATGATTCACTATGCCGGGGAGAATAAACCGTGGAATACGGACAAGGTCGACTTTTATGACGATTTCCTGGAAAACGTCATCAATACGCCATGGGAAAAAGAGGCCTATTTCCGTCAGTTATCTCCGGTAAATTCATCAAGTCCTGCGCATACTGCAGGGCAAACGCCAGTTCTGCTTCAGACTAAGATCAAAAAAGCGTTGATGCCTTTCCTCAATAAATATGCTCCTGTCGGTTCACCGAGGCGTAACAAGATAACAAAATACTACTATAAAGTTAGACGCTCAATTCTTGGTTAAGGCTGCTGGAGTTATATTATGAACAGTAAAAATATTCTCATCGTCGGAGCGGGTTTTTCCGGTGTGGTTATCGCACGCCAGCTTGCTGAACAGGGTCATCACATCAGAATTATTGACCAGCGTGACCACATAGGCGGTAACTCCTATGATGCGCGCGATCCGCAAACTGACGTTATGGTTCACGTTTATGGCCCGCATATCTTTCACACCGATAATGAAACAGTGTGGAACTATGTGACTCAGCACGCTGAAATGATGCCGTATGTGAACCGTGTCAAAGCAACGGTTAATGGCCAGGTGTTCTCTCTGCCGATCAACCTGCATACCATCAACCAGTTTTTTGCGAAGACCTGTTCGCCAGATGAGGCCCGGGCGCTTATTGCCGAAAAAGGGGACAGTTCGATCCTGGAACCGAAGACCTTTGAAGAACAGGCTCTGCGTTTTATCGGCAAAGAGCTCTATGAGGCGTTCTTCAAGGGCTATACCATCAAGCAGTGGGGGATGGAGCCTTCGCAGCTTCCTGCGTCGATTCTTAAGCGTCTGCCGGTTCGTTTTAACTACGATGATAATTACTTTAACCACAGATTTCAGGGCATGCCGAAACTGGGTTATACGAAAATGATTGAGTCAATCGCCAATCATGAAAATATTACCATTGAACTTCAGCAATCCTTCAACGCGGAAGAGAGAGAACAGTACGATCATGTGTTCTATAGCGGGCCGCTGGATGCCTTCTATTCCTATCAATATGGTCGCCTGGGCTATCGTACTCTGGATTTTGAAAAATTCACCTGGCAGGGCGATTATCAGGGCTGCGCGGTGATGAATTACTGCTCACTGGATGTTCCTTACACCCGTATCACTGAACATAAGTACTTTTCGCCCTGGGAAACCCATGAAGGGTCGGTATGCTATAAGGAATACAGCCGCGAATGTGGCGAAAAGGATATCCCTTATTATCCGATTCGTCAGATGGGGGAGATGGCTTTACTCGATAAATATTTGTCCCTTGCGGAAAATGAAAAGAATATGACGTTTGTTGGCCGCCTTGGAACCTATCGATATCTGGATATGGATGTCACTATCGCTGAAGCATTAAATACAGCCGATAAGTACTTATCCTCCCTCAGCAGTAATGAGTCTATGCCAGTATTTACGGTTTCAGTGCGATGAATTGCTCCGCATTAATAGTCACGTATAATCGTTTAGAGAAGTTAAAACTGACTATTGCCAACACGGTGAAATTAAATTTTACAGCGATCGTTGTTGTCAATAACGGGTCCACGGATGGAACCCAGGCCTGGTTAGCCACCCTTAGCGACCCGCGAGTGATTGTTCTTAATCTGCCATCCAACAGCGGTGGCGCGGGTGGCTTTAAGGCCGGGAGTCAATATTTATGCGACAACGTCGATAGCGACTGGGTTTTCTTTTACGATGATGACGCCTGGCCCGAGAGCGATGCGCTGGAAAAATTTGCCCAGCTGGATAAGGCTAGCTGTCGGGTGTTCACCGCTTTGGTCAAGGATCTTCAGGGGCAACCCTGTCCGATGAACATGCCTTTTGCCAAAGTGCCGTCGTCGTTTATGGACACATTACGCTACATCAGAAATCCTGCGGCGTTTCTTCCGTCGGTTTCCCGGGCGTGTGCGGTACAGACGGTTTCCTTTGTCGGGATGATTATTCAGCGAGATTTGCTGCGAAAGAATATACACAATATTCACGATGAGTTATTTTTATATTTTGACGATCTTTACTTTGGCTATCAGTTAACACTCGATGGCGAAGAGATTCGCTATTCTCCCGAGGTCATCTTTACCCACGATGTGAGTATCCAGGGGAAATGTATTATTCCCGAATGGAAGGTTTAT
Organism: Klebsiella sp. OBRC7; assembly: GCF_000293135.1. Taxonomy (NCBI): domain Bacteria; kingdom Pseudomonadati; phylum Pseudomonadota; class Gammaproteobacteria; order Enterobacterales; family Enterobacteriaceae; genus Klebsiella; species Klebsiella sp. OBRC7. The sequence continues at coordinate 46,598 of NZ_ALNJ01000137.1, forward strand.
TATCTTTGTCGAAATCTTATTTTGGCGAAGAGAATTTTTCCGCGAGTTGCCATTTTTAGCCGTCTCTCAATCCTTTTACGGTTGATTAAATATGTATCAATATTGCCATGGCAACGCAATAAATTGTTATATTTTAAATACTTGCGTCGTGGAATTTTCCACGGTGTAAAAGGAATCAGCGGTAAGAATCATTAAGTGGATATAGCAATGAAAAAACTGTGTTATTTCATAAACTCGGATTGGTATTTTGATTTGCACTGGATTGATCGTGCGATCGCCGCCCGAGATGCTGGTTATGAGATTCACATCATCAGTCATTTTGTCGACGGTAAAGTGCTGAATAAATTTAAAACATTCGGTTTTAAGTGTCATAATGTTCCACTTGATGCTCAATCATTTAATGCATTAACTTTCTTTCGGGCCTTTTTTGCCTCCCGAAAGCTCATTAAAGAAATTAATCCCGACCTTTTACACTGTATTACTATTAAACCTTGTCTGATCGGTGGGCTCCTGTCCAGGACAAACAACCGTCCCGTCATCGTGAGTTTTGTCGGTCTGGGTCGTGTATTTTCTGGTGATACGGGTTTTCTTAAGCTATTGCGCAATATCACCATCATGGCCTACAAATATATTGCCAGTAATAAGCGCAGTATATTTATGTTTGAGCACGATAAAGATCGTAAAAAACTGGCGGGTTTTGTTGGGATTGACTATCAGCAGACTATTGTCATCGATGGCGCGGGTATCAATCCGGAGATCTATAAATATTCTCTGGAGCAGGAGCGTGACGTTCCGGTTGTGCTGTTTGCCAGCAGAATGCTCTGGAGTAAAGGGCTCGGGGATTTAATTGAAGCCAAGAAAATCCTCGAAGCAAGAAATATTCATTTTACGCTAAACGTTGCCGGGATACTCGTTGAAAACGATAAAGATGCCATATCCCTTGCGGTGATCCAGCAATGGCATAAAGAAGGCCTGATTAACTGGTTAGGTCACAGCTCTAACGTCTGCGACTTGATCGAGGAGTCGAACATCGTGGCATTACCTTCGATCTATTCCGAAGGCGTGCCGCGTATTCTGCTAGAGGCTTCCTCGGTTGGCCGGGCCTGCATTGCCTACGATGTTGGCGGCTGCGATAGCCTGATCATTAATAACGATAACGGCATTATCGTGAAAAGTAACTCTCCGCAGGAGCTGGCCGATAAGCTTGAATTCTTGTTAGCCAATCCCAAAGCACGAGTAGAGATGGGTATCAAAGGACGGCAACGCGTTCAGGATAAGTTTTCTAGCGGTATGATCATTAGCAAGACCTTAAAGACTTATCATGATGTGGTTCAGGGATGATGTAACGCAAGAGATTACATCTTCATGTAAATCAAACACCTCCGAAGCGGTTGCATTTTAAGCTATGTAACTGCTCAGCAAACGCATGATGAGTTTAATGATTGCGTGCCTCTTATTTTGAAGGTGATTGAATGTCTGATGAATTAAGTAACGTTATTGTATCCGTTATTATCCCTGTCCATAACGCCGCGGAGTATATTGCTGAGACGCTTACTACGGTGTTAGCCCAGTCTTTAAAAGAGATTGAGATTATCCTTGTTAACGATAACTCAACGGATAATACTCTGGATATCGTCACTAAAATAGCCAGTGAAGATTCGCGAGTCCGGGTTATCACCAATCCGAGCAACGTCGGTGGCGGCGAATCGCGAAATATCGGCTTACGTATCGCGACCGGCGAATACATCATTTTCCTCGACGATGACGATTACGCCGATAAAGAGATGTTAAAGAGAATGTCCGACCGGGCTACGGCCCAGCAAACGGATGTTGTTATCTGCCGGTGCCAGTCAATCGATCTGCAAACCAATACCCGCTCTCCCATGCCTTTGTCGGCGCGGGAGGATTTACTGCCTGAAAAAGAGGTCTTCTCTTCACGGGAAATTGCTGACGATTTTTTCAGAGCCTTTATATGGTGGCCATGGGATAAGCTTTTTAGACGCGAGGCTATCCTGGCATCGGGCCTGGAGTTTCAACCGCTGAGAACCACAAACGACCTGTACTTTGTGTGTTGTTTCATGCTGTTAGCAAATCGTATCTCTCTGCTTGATGAGATCTTAATCTCTCATACTATCCATCGCGCTGAGTCGCTTTCTTCCACCAGAGAAGATTCGTGGCACTGCGCGCTGCAGGCATTAACTTCGCTACGTTTGTTTATGCAAGATCGTGATTTACTGGCGTCCAGAAGTCGTGATTTTAATAATTACGCCGTTGTTTTTCTTGAGTGGAACTTAAATACGATCTCGGGCCCTTCCTTTAACCTGCTCTTCAACGATGTGAAGTCGTTCATCTTATCTTTAGAAATCGATCGTGATGACTTTTATGATGACTTTATCAAAGCTGCGTATGGCCGGATCGTTAATCAGTCAGCGGAAGAGTATATTTTTTCTCTGAAAGACAGAGCGCTATGCGAGCTGGAACATGCACAAATGTTGAACTCAACGCTGCAGGAAGAAATGACTTCTCTTAAACAGTCGACGGTATCTCAGCGAAGTGAAATTGATGTTCTGAAGGCGCAGGTTAGCGATAAAACCACCATTATCCACGAGCTTGAACAGCGGAATACGCATTTAGAGGACGAGTATCAAACTCGACAACAGAAATTGCTCAGCATCGAAAATGCGTACCATGAGCTGACCCAGCGCTATACAGATTTGGTTTCATCTTTATCGTGGAAAATGACGAAACCATTGAGGCTAGTTAAAGAAATAACTGCACGAAAAAAGTCATGACGACGATAAACAGGTGATATCAAACAGCGCGCTGGCGATGTTGATATTGCAAGGGAGGCGTTGTGCCGCCTCCCTTTGATGACTTACTTATGCCTGCTCCGCAGGTTTTCCACCACATCCGTCAAATTCAGCCCCTGATCCTGCAGCAGCACCAGCAGGTGATACATCAAATCCGACGCTTCATTCTTCAGCTCGAACTGGTCATGCACCGTTGCGGCCAGCGCGGTTTCCACGCCTTCTTCTCCCACCTTCTGCGCAATACGTTTGGTGCCGCTGGCGTACAGCTTCGCGGTATAGGAGCTCTCCGGATCGGCGTGTTTGCGTTCCGCCAGCAGCTGCTCCAGCTGATATAAGAACAGCCACTGATGGCCGGTTTCGCCAAAGCAGCTTGAGGTGCCTTTATGGCAGGTTGGGCCAATCGGATTAACCAGCGCCAGCAGGGTATCGTTATCGCAATCCGGGGTGATGCTCACCACATTGAGGAAATTGCCCGACGTTTCCCCCTTGGTCCACAGACGCTGTTTGGTCCGCGAATAAAAGGTCACTTTGCCGGTTTCTTCGGTTTTCGCCAGCGCCTCCTGATTCATATAGCCCAGCATCAGCACTTCACCAGAAACGGCGTGCTGCACGATGACCGGCATCAGACCGTCGGTTTTTTGCCAATCCAGCTGTTCACTTAACATACCCTAATCTCCACGCCCTGTGCTGCCAGGTACGTTTTCAGTTCACCAATGTTGATAATTTGCTTGTGGAACACCGAGGCGGCCAGCGCGCCGTCGACGTTGGCGTCGCGGAAGGCTTCCAGGAAGTGCTCCATGGTGCCCGCGCCGCCGGATGCAATCAGCGGCACGCGGCAGACGGCGCGCACCTTGCTTAACTGCGCCAGATCGTAGCCGTTACGCACGCCGTCCTGGTTCATCATATTGAGGACGATCTCGCCGGCCCCGCGCTTTTGCACTTCCTGCACCCAGTCCAGGGTTTCCCACTGCGTCACCCGCGTCCGGCTCTCATCGCCGGTATACTGGTTGACGTGATACTTGCCGCTCGCGGCGTCAAACCAGGTATCAATGCCCACCACAATACACTGCACGCCGAACCGATCGGCCAGGCGGGTAATCAGAGTCGGATCCGCCAGGGCAGGGGAGTTGATGGAGATTTTATCCGCGCCGAAGGAGAGGATTTGCGCCGCATCGTCCAGCGACTTAATGCCGCCGGCAACGCAGAACGGAATATCGATCACTTCCGCGACCCGCGACACCCAGCTTTTGTCCACCACGCGGCCGTCGCTGGAGGCGGTGATATCGTAGAACACCAGCTCATCCGCGCCTTCGTCGGCATAGCGTTTTGCCAGCGGGACGATATCACCGATGATTTCGTGATTACGGAACTGCACGCCTTTCACTACCTGGCCGTCGCGAACGTCGAGACAGGGGATTATCCGTTTTGCCAGCATTGAATGGCCTCCGTTACGTTAAATTTACCTTCCAGCAGCGCCCGGCCGACAATCACCCCGCGCACTCCGGTTCCGCGCAGCGCGGCGATATCATGCAGATCGCCAATGCCGCCGGAAGACTGAAACGCGACCTGCGGATAGCGGGCGCAGACTTCTTCATACAGCGAGACGTTAGACCCGGCCAGCGTCCCGTCGCGGGAAATATCGGTGCACAGCACGTGCTGCAGGCCGACGGACTGATAGCTCTCCACCAGCTCCTCCAGGGTTACGCCGGAGTTCTCCTGCCAGCCGCTGACCGCCACCTGCTTGCGGCCTTCCGCGTCGATCCGCACGTCAAGCGCCAGCACCAGATGCTGCGGGCCAAAACGTTTAAACCAGCCTTTCACCACTTCCGGCGACTTCACCGCCGTCGAACCCACCACCACGCGCGCCACGCCCGCTTCAAGCAGGGCGGCCACGTCTTCTTCCGTCCGCACGCCGCCGCCAACCTGCACCGGTACATTCACGCCGGCAACCAGGGTTTTCAGCAGCGGGATCTGGCGCTTCGCCGGATCTTTCGCCCCGGTCAGGTCGACCAGGTGCAGCACTTCGGCCCCCTGGGCGGCATAGGATTGCAGGCGCGGCAGCGGGTCGTTACCGTAGTCGCGCTGCTGGCCGTAATCGCCCTGATGGAGACGGACGACCGTGCCGTCAATTAAATCTAAAGCAGGAATGATCATCACATCTCCAGGAAGTTTTTCAGCAGCTGCGCCCCGGCGCTGCCGGAGCGTTCAGGGTGGAACTGGACGCCAAAGAAGTTATCTTTCTGCACCGCCGCGGTGAAGGCCTCGCCGTAGCTGCACTGGGCGATGGTATTGACGTTGACCGGCATTGCGTAGCTGTGGACGAAGTAAAAATACGCCCCGTCTTCAATGCCGCGAAACAGACGATCGCCGGCTTTGGCATACACCTGGTTCCAGCCCATATGCGGCAGCGGCAGGCCGTGATCGGTCATTTTCGGCACGTCCTGGTCGATAATGCCCAGCAGGTCGACGCCGTTGTTCTCTTCGCTGCGTTTTCCCAGCAGCTGCATACCGAGGCAAATGCCCAGCACCGGCTGGGTACAGGCTTTAATCAGTTCGATTAACTCGCGCTCGCGCAGCTGGTCCATCGCCGCCTGAGCCGTCCCCACCCCCGGCAGAAACAGCTTATCGGCGCGCAGCACCACATCCGGGTCGCGGCTGACCTGCGGCTCATAGCCGTGGCGGCTCACCGCGGATTTCACCGAATTGAGGTTGGCGCAGCCGGTATCGAGGATCACCACGTTCATCAGAGTACCCCTTTCGAAGACGGCAGCGTGTCGCCCTGGACGCGAATCGCCTGGCGTAGCGTGCGGCCGAAGGCCTTAAACAGGCTCTCTACGCGGTGGTGGTCGTTTTTGCCCTTGGTTTTCAGGTGCAGAGTGACCGCCATGGTATAGGAGAGCGAGCGGAAGAAGTGTTCCACCATCTCGGTGCTCAGATCGCCAACGCGCTGATAGGTAAAGTCGGCTTTATATTCGAGGTGCGGACGGCCGGAGATATCCAGCGCGCAGCGGGCCAGACATTCGTCCATCGGCAGCACAAAACCGAAACGGCCGATGCCGCGCTTATCGCCGAGCGCCAGCTTCAGCGCTTCGCCGAGCGCCAGCCCGGTATCTTCCACGGTGTGGTGATCGTCGATATACAGATCGCCGCCAACGTTAACCTCCAGGCGGAAGCCGCCGTGGGTAGCGATTTGGTCCAGCATATGATCGAAGAAGCCGACGCCGGTGGAGATTTTGCTGCCGCCTTCGCGGTCCAGCCACACTTTCACATCCACCTGGGTCTCTTTGGTGATGCGCTCAACGTGGGCGTAGCGGTCGCGGCGGGTTAGCTGTTCGCAAATGGTCGGCCAGTCCAGCTTTTCACGGTCATAGCGCAGGCCGATAATGCCCATGTTATCCGCCAGCTGAATGTCGGTCGCGCGGTCGCCAATCACGTAGCTGTTGGCGGTGTCCATCACCCCTTGCTCCAGCCACGGCAGCACCAGTTTGGTTTTCGGCTTGCGGCAGTCGCAGTTATCCGCCGGGAGATGCGGACAAATCAGCACCTCGTCAAAGTTGACGCCCTGCGAGGCGAAAATCTGCATCATCAGGTTGTGCGGGCCGTCGAACTCGTCCTGCGGCAAGCTGGCGGTTCCCAGCCCGTCCTGATTGGTGATCATCACCAGCTTGTACCCTTCCTGCTGCAGCTTCAGCAGGGCCGGGATCACCTGCGGCTCAAACGCCAGCTTATCGAAGCGGTCTACCTGAAAATCAACCGGTGGCTCGGAAATCAGCGTACCGTCACGGTCAATAAAGAGAAACTTCTGGGTCATACATTCTCCGCAGTCAAAGCGTCAATGACGCGCTGGCTCTCTGCACGGGTACCGATAGTGATACGCAAACAGCCGCTTAATGAAGGTTGTTTATTCTGGTCACGTAAGATAATGCCCTGATCCCACAAAGATTTAAATACCGCGCTGGAGGCGGTGATCCGCGCCAGAACGTAGTTGCTCTCGGAATCGAACACCTCTTCAACGCAGGCGATGCTGCGCAGCTGGCTGACCAGATAATCGCGTTCGGCGAGGATCTGCGCCACGCGCGCCCGCATGGCGGCAATGCCTTCCGCGCTGAGCGCCTGGGCGGCGATGTCGGCGACCGGCGTCGAGAGCGGATAAGGTGCGATAACCTTCATCAGCACGTTAATCACCTCGGCGTTGGCGAGGGTAAAGCCGCAGCGCAGTCCGGCCAGGGCGAAGGCCTTGGAGAGGGTACGCAGAATCACCAGATGCGGATACTCGTTGAGCCAGGTCGCCAGCGTGGCCTGCGGGCAGAACTCAATATAGGCCTCATCTGCGACCACGATGGCTTTACCGCGCGCCATCTCCAGCAGGGTGCGAAAATCTTTCGGGTTGATAATCTGCCCGGTCGGGTTATTCGGGCTGCAGACGAACACCACTTTCACGCCGTCAAGATTGGCCGCGATGCCCGGCAGATCCAGCTGCCAGTCGGCGAGTGTGGGCACCGTCCGGCAGGTCACGCCGATGGTTTCGGCGCTGACGCTGTACATGCCGTAGGTCGGCGGGCAGTAGAGCACCGCGTCCTGGCCCGGCTCGCAGAAGGCGCGGATCAGCAGTTCAATGCCTTCATCGGCGCCGCGGCTGACCAGTACCTGCTCCGGCTTGACGCCCGCATACTGCGCGTAGCGTTCAATGACCGCTTTCGGCTGCGGTTCCGGATAGCGGTTCATCGTCTGCTCGGTCAGCTGAAACGCGACCGCGGTCGGGAATTCGTTGGCGTTCAGCCAGACGTCGCCTTTACCGCCCAGACGGCGAGCAGATTGATACGGCGTCAGCGCGCGGACGTTGGCGCGGGCTAAATCTTCAATGCTCATGCTTGCTCCTTAAGGGCTGCGACGCGCAGCGTAACGGCGTTTTTGTGGGCGTCCAGACGCTCGGCGGCGGCCAGAATCTCAATCGTTGAGGCGAGGGCGGCAAACCCGTCGCGCGACAGCTCCTGCACGGTCATGCGTTTCTGAAAATCCGCAAGGCCGAGGCTGGAGCAGGTGGCGGTGTAGCCGTAGGTCGGCAGCACGTGGTTGGTGCCGGAGGCGTAATCGCCGGCGGACTCCGGCGACCAGTCGCCGAGAAATACCGAACCGGCGCTGGTAATGCCGTCGACCAGTTCGCGGGCGTTGCGGGTCTGAATAATCAGGTGCTCCGGACCGTACTGATTGGAAATCTCCACGCACTGGGCGATATCGCGGGCCACGATGATGCGGCTGGCGGAGAGCGCCACGCGGGCCGTTTCCGCACGGGACAGCGCGGCCAGCTGGCGCTCAACGGCTTGCGCGACGCGGGTAGCCATCTCGCTATCCGGCGTCAGCAGGATCACCTGCGAATCCGGGCCGTGCTCCGCCTGGGAAAGCAGGTCAGAGGCGACGAAATCCGGGGTGGCTCCGCTGTCGGCGATCACCAGCACTTCCGACGGCCCGGCGGGCATATCGATAGCCGCGCCGTCAAGACGTTGGCTGACCTGGCGCTTGGCTTCGGTCACGAAGGCGTTGCCAGGGCCAAAGATTTTATCGACTTTCGCCACCGATTCGGTGCCGAAAGCCAGGGCGGCAATCGCCTGCGCGCCGCCGACGTTAAAGATATTGCGCACGCCGCACAGCTGGGCGGCATAGAGGATTTCATCGGCAATCGGCGGCGGCGAGCACAGCACCACCTGCTGGCAGCCGGCGATGCGCGCCGGCGTGGCGAGCATCAGCACCGTGGAGAACAGCGGCGCCGAGCCGCCGGGAATATATAAGCCGACGGAGGCGATAGGGCGGGTCACCTGCTGGCAGCGCACGCCCGGCAGGGTTTCCACATCGACGGCCTGCAGCCGCTGCGCGTTGTGGAAGGTTTCGATATTTTTGACCGCTACGGCCATCGCCTGCTTGAGCTCGTCGCTCAGGCGCGCGCCGGCGGCGGCAATCTCTTCGTCGCTGACCTTCAGCGCCTTGACGTCGGTTTTGTCGAACTTAGCGCTATATTCACGCAGAGCCGCATCGCCGTTGTCTTTAACGTTATTCAGGATCTCCGACACCGTCCTGCTGATGCTCTCGGAGGCGGAAATGGCCGGGCGCATTAAGAGCTGTTGCTGTTGTTCAGCGCTACAGCCGTTCCAGTCGATAATTGTGTTGAAGCTCATGGTTGTTTCCCCTGTTTATCCCGTGACCGATCCGCCGGATTACTCCATCATCTTCTCAATCGGCAGGACCAGAATGGAGCTGGCGCCCAGCGCTTTCAGTTTTTCCATGGTTTCCCAGAACAGGGTTTCGCTGCTCACCATGTGCATCGCCACGCGCTGCTTGTCACCCGCCAGCGGCAGAATGGTCGGGCGCTCGGCGCCGGGCAGCAGGGCAATCACTTCTTCCAGGCGCTCGGTCGGCGCGTGCATCATGATGTATTTTGATTCGCGGGCCTGAATCACCCCCTGAATGCGGGTCAGCAGGCGGTCGATCAGCTGCTGTTTGCTATCGGCCATCTCGCCGTCGCGCTGGATCAGGCAGGCTTTGGAGCGGAACATCACTTCCACTTCGCGCAGGCCGTTCGCTTCGAGAGTCGCGCCGGTTGATACCAGGTCGCAAATCGCGTCGGCCAGACCGGCGCGCGGGGCCACTTCAACCGAGCCGTTCAGCAGGCAGGATTTGAACGAGATGCCTTTCTGGTCAAGGTAGCGCTTCAGCAGGTGCGGGTAGGAGGTGGCGATGCGTTTGCCGTTAAGCATCGCCGGGCCGTCCCAGGGTTCATCCGCCGGGGTCGCCAGCGACAGGCGGCAGCCGCCGAAGTCGAGACGGCGCAGGGTAAAGTAGCGCGGGTCTTCGCCCTGAGCGCGGCGGCTCAGCAGCTCTTCCTCCAGCACGTTTTCGCCGATAATCCCCAAATCGACCACGCCGTCCATGATAAGGCCCGGAATATCGTCATCACGCACGCGCAGAATATCGATGGGCATATTTTCCGCCAGCGCGATCAGGCGCTGGGTGTGCAAATTCACTTTGATGCCGCAGCGGCTGAGTAATTCGCGTGAATCTTCGCTTAAACGCCCTGATTTCTGAATAGCTATGCGTAAACGGCTGTTGTCTAACATTCTTATTTTCCTCTGTAACCCTGTCTGAATCTGTCCGAATTCGGTCCAAAAAAAAGCCCCCGGAAGTGAATCTTCCGGGGGCTCTCTTTGCGTTCATGCACCACTGGAAGATCCATACGTCTTCCAGCACACATCGCCTGAAAGACTAGTCAGGATGATGGTGATGATGGTGGTTTTTAAATTGAACGCTGTTCATAAAATTCTCTGTGAATGACTATGCATTTGATGCCTTTTAACCTAAACCACTTCACTCGCATAAAGCAAGGGCTTTTTTCTATCATTAATTGATTTCATATTGACCTAAGAAATTGTCAGCTGCCGCCGGCTGGCGTAGCCTTAAGTCAACACAGCGAAAATTCAGGAGCAAGGGGATGAAAAAGGTCGCAATTGTAGGTTTAGGATGGCTGGGTATGCCGCTTGCGCTGTCGTTGATGTCGCGGGGATGGCAGGTGACCGGCAGTAAGACCACGCAGGATGGCGTCGAGGCGGCGCGGATGTGCGGCATCGACGGCTATCCGCTGCGTCTGGAGCCGCAGCTGGTCTGCGACACCGAGGATCTGGATGCCTTAATGAACGTTGACGCGCTGGTCATTACCTTACCGGCGCGGCGAACCGGACCGGGAGAGGACTTTTATCTTCAGGCGGTACAGGAGATCGTCGATACCGCGCTGGCGCATCACGTGCCGCGCATCATATTCACCAGCTCGACGTCGGTTTACGGCAACGCCAGCGGCACGCTGAAAGAAAATTCGCCCCGCAACCCGCAAACCGCCAGCGGGCGGGTGCTGAAAGAGCTGGAGGACTGGCTGCATAACCTTCCCGGCACCTCGGTGGACATTCTGCGCCTCGCCGGGCTGGTGGGGCCGTCCCGTCATCCGGGGCGCTTTTTTGCCGGAAAATCCGCGCCGGACGGCCAGCACGGCGTCAATCTGGTGCATCTTCAGGATGTGATTGCCGCGATCGAACTGTTACTGCAGGCTCCGAAAGGCGGGCGCATCTATAATATATGTGCGCCTAAGCATCCCGCGCGCGGCGTCTTTTATCCGCAGATGGCCCGCGAGCTTGGGCTTCCCGTCCCCGTATTCTCTGATAACCCGGAGAACGGTAGCGGCAAGATCGTGGATGGCAGCCGTATTTGCAACGAACTGGGGTTTGAGTACCAGTACCCCGACCCGCTGGTCATGCCGATGGAGTAATGCGCCAGCGGTGAATCGCGTACCGTAAGGGGGTAGCGATGAAACCACTGCTGGATGTGCTCGTCATTCTTGATGCCCTCGACAAAGAGGGCAGTTTTGCCGCCGCCTCGGCGAAGCTCTATAAAACGCCGTCGGCGCTGAGCTACACCATTCATAAGCTGGAAAGCGATCTCAATATTCAACTGCTTGACCGCAGCGGCCACCGGGCGCGCTTTACCCGTACCGGGCAGATGCTGCTGGAAAAGGGGCGCGAGGTGCTGCACACCGCCCGCGAACTGGAAAAGCAGGCCGTCAGGCTACATCAGGGCTGGGAAAATACGCTGATACTCAACGTCGACGCCACCTTTCCGTTCCCGCTGCTGGCCCCGTCGATCGCGGCGTTTTATCGCCAGCATCACGCCACCCGCCTTGAATTCCGCCGCGATACCCCAGGCGCAAACTGGCAGATGCTGATGGAAGGGCGGGCGGATCTTCTGCTCGGCGTACTGGGCGACCCGCCGGCGCTCAGCGGCTGCGGCGCGGTTCTGCTGGGAGAGGTGGCGCAGGCGTTTGTTGTTGCGCCCCGGCATCCGCTTGCGCAGATTGCCGGCCCGCTGGGCTGGCGGACGTTGCGCCGTCATCGGGCGATTGTGGCCGACAGCGCTTGGCCGCAGATTGACGCTCAGGACAGCCTGGCGGTATTCGATCTTTCCGCCCGGCTGACGCTGCTGTGCGCCGGACTGGGATGGGGCTATTTGCCGCTATTTCAGGTACAGCCTTTCATCGCCCGCGGCGAGCTACAAATATTAAGAACGACGGTGCCTGAACCGGTCAATCGCGCGTGGATTGGCTGGAATGAAGATATTTGCGGGCAGGCGCGCGAGTGGTGGCGAAAGGAGATATTAGCAAATAGTGCTATCCATCAGGTCTATAATACTAAAATCGTATGAATATTAATCTGTTAGAGAATCGTCGTGATTATTAAGGCTTGTAACATCTTGTCATCGTGCCAGTAGTTGTTGCAAAATACGCGTCCTGAAAATCAGAAACTGGCCGACGCTTTTTTAAAGTGTCGGTTATTTTTTTGGTTGAAAGACACATCATTCAATACCAAGAGGCCGGGCTTCGTACCGGATAGATATTTACTAAAAACCGACAGTGGTTGTCGCTGAGGAATACAAAGAAATGGGGCAATTTTTTGCTTACGCGCTGGCGTTCACCGTAAAAGGGGATAACTATGTCGCATAACGCTACTCCAAAAACCTCTCGCGTGGAATTACGTAAAACGCTTACGTTGATTCCGGTTGTCATGATGGGCCTGGCCTATATGCAGCCGATGACGCTGTTCGATACGTTTGGTATCGTCTCTGGATTGACTGATGGTCACGTTGCGACGGCTTACGCCTTCGCGCTGATCGCCATTCTTTTCACGGCGCTGAGCTACGGTAAACTGGTTCGTCGTTTCCCGTCGGCGGGTTCCGCTTATACCTACGCGCAGAAATCCATTAGCCCGGCCGTTGGCTTTATGGTTGGCTGGTCATCGCTGCTGGACTACCTGTTCATGCCGATGATCAACATTCTGCTGGCGAAAATTTACTTTGAAGCGCTGGTGCCTTCTATTCCATCGTGGATCTTCGTTGTCGCGCTGGTGGCCTTTATGACCATCTCCAACCTGCGCAGCATCAAGACCGTGGCGAACTTCAACACCCTGATCGTTATCCTGCAGATGGGCATCGTGGCGGTGATTGTTGGCCTGATTATCTACGGCGTTATGCACGGTGAAGGCGCGGGCACGCTGACCAGCACCCGTCCGTTCTGGTCTGAAGGCGCGCACGTGGTGCCGATGATTACCGGCGCGACCATCCTGTGCTTCTCGTTCCTCGGCTTCGACGGCATCTCTTCGCTGTCTGAAGAGACCAAAGACGCGGAGCGCGTGATCCCGAAGGCTATCTTCCTGACCGCGCTGATTGGCGGCCTGATCTTTATCGGCGCTTCCTACTTCCTGCAGCTGTACTTCCCGGATATCTCGCGCTTTAAGGATCCGGACGCATCGCAGCCTGAAATCATGCTGTACGTGGCGGGCAAAACCTTCCAGTGGGGCGTGCTGATTTTCTCCAGCGTCACCGTACTGGCGTCCGGCATGGCCGCGCACGCGGGCGTTTCCCGTCTGATGTACGTGATGGGCCGCGACGGCGTGTTCCCGACGCGTTTCTTCGGCTACGTGCATCCGAAATGGCGGACTCCGGCGTGGAACGTGCTGCTGGTTGGCGCGATTGCCCTGCTGGCGATTAAATTCGACCTCGTCACGGCGACAGCGTTGATTAACTTCGGCGCGCTGGTGGCATTCACCTTCGTTAACCTGTCGGTGATCTCCCAGTTCTGGATCCGTGAAAAGCGCAACAAAACGCTGAAAGACCACTTCAACTATCTGATTCTGCCGGTGTGCGGCGCGCTGACCGTCGGCGCACTGTGGATCAACCTCGAAGAGAGCTCCATGGTTCTCGGCCTGATCTGGGGCGGTATTGGTCTGGTCTACCTGGCCTGCGTGACCAAAAGCTTCCGCAACCCGGTACCGCAGTACGAAGACGTCGCGTAATCACGTTTGATGATGTGAAAAGCCGGAGGGAAACCTCCGGCTTTTTTGTTTGCAGTCCCCCTTCGGGTAACCGCTACTCAAAACAGGCGCTGCGCTCCCGGCACTCGTCGCAGCTTGGCGAACGGCAGATAACTTCCCCCTGCTGCAGCAAACAGCGCTGACGATAAAAGAACTTTTTCCAGCGCATATTGTGTTGGTTCATCGCCACCAGCTGCGGAAAGCAGTCGAGCATCAGCAGGCGCAGTTCGGCGCGCGACGCCAGACCAAGATCCTGCCAGAGATGGTTAAACGCCAGCGAAACCTCGGCGATAATCTGCGCCATCGGCCCGGCCTCCTGCTGCATCCAGCCCGCCAGCCATGCGCCCAGCTGCTGGCGCTCCTCTTCGCGGGTGGCGTTGAGCTCCGCCATCAGGCGGCGGCGTGTGAGCGTCTCGCCGTCCAGCGGCGTTTCAGCCTCGCCCAACCGCCGGCGCAGCGCCTGCCAGTCGCGCGGGCTAAGACCCATGCGCAGAGGAAAGCTGCCTTGACCCGCGTGGTACAGCAGCCATAAGCGCCGCAGCCATTCGAGCGGCGGCATCAGGCGACCCCCTTATGCGGCAACGCGGCAGGCCAGCTCCCCCGACGCTGTTGCCACCACGCTGGCAGCACTTCGGAGACCGGCCGCCATGCGCCGTCAACGCACGGTTCAATGCCTTCCTGTTCCAGCATTTGCCACGGCGTATGGCCGATACGCACGCAGAATACGGCTTTAACGTCCGCCAGCAGTTCGAGGATCGCCGCGAACCGGGCCGCGTTATCCTGCGGCTCGCACTCTTCGCGCCCCTGACAATATTTGGGCGTAAACCGTTCGTTGACCAGCACCATGCCGGCGGCCGAGAGGCTGTAGATAGAGAACCGGTCGGTGTGGCCAAAGTGGCAATCAATCACGTCCCCGCGGCTTGACGCCACGGCGACCAGGCAGGCGTCATCGGCTTCAGATTCGCCGCGGGTCGCAATGCTGGCATGCAGCTGCGCGCGCTGGTGGAGGATCGGCAGCCAGGCCGGGAGGCTCTCCGGGGCCGGAAGCTGGGTAAACTGTTGGCTGCGGTCTTCGCCAAGCATCCCGATGGCGTCGGCGCGGCACTGGTGGCAGTGGGTCATCTGCGGCATCACTTCTCCGCACCGGCTGCGGGTGGCGGCGAGCGTCTCTGCGTCCGGCTCCGGCTGGCCGTTGAGGCCAAACACCGTGCCGTGCTCCGGCCTGGCGATCAGCGGCATAATATTATGGATAAACGCGCCGCTGGCCCGCAGCGCGCGGCTCACGTCGGCCATGCCGCTATCGTTGATGCCGGGGATCAGCACCGAATTTATTTTCACCAGCACGCCCTGGGCGGTCAGCCTGCGCACGCCCTCCAGCTGACGGGCAATCAGAATCTCTCCCGCTTCGCGTCCGCTGTAGCGCTCGCCGTCCAGCCATAGCCAGGCGTAGATTTGCGCGGCAATCTCCGCGTCGAGGGTGTTAATGGTGACCGTGACGTGGTCAACGCCGACATCCAGCAGGCGGTCCACCGCGTCAGGCAGCATCAGTCCGTTGGTCGACAGGCATAATTTCAGGTCCGGCAGCTGTTCGCGGATCAGCGCCAGGGTGCGAAAGGTGCGGGCGATATTGGCGAGCGGATCGCCGGGCCCGGCGATGCCCACCACCGAAAGCTGCGGGATCGCCTGCGCGACCTGACGCACTTTCACGACCGCCTGTTCAGGCGTCAGCAGCGTTGACGATACCCCGGGGCGGGACTCGTTGCTGCAATCGAATTTGCGATTACAGTAGTTGCACTGCAAATTGCAGGCGGGCGCGACGGGCAGATGCATCCGCGCGAAACGGTGATGCCCATTGCGAGAGTAGCAGGGGTGCGCGGCAGCTTTATCGGCCACAAGCGGCGTCAGGGCGCTGTCATCCGCCGGGCGGCAGGATTTGCCGCCAGAAAAAGAGGAGCAGGAAGTCATGGTCGTACCTTCGTGGTTGGGCGATACCTTCCTGCTGCAAATGCTATAC
This sequence comes from Klebsiella sp. OBRC7, assembly GCF_000293135.1. Taxonomy (NCBI): domain Bacteria; kingdom Pseudomonadati; phylum Pseudomonadota; class Gammaproteobacteria; order Enterobacterales; family Enterobacteriaceae; genus Klebsiella; species Klebsiella sp. OBRC7. The sequence continues at coordinate 62,320 of NZ_ALNJ01000137.1, forward strand.
CAGAGGGGTTTTTTGCAATGCTATGAAAAATAAACGCTTTAGCTGACAGCCGGCCAGGTAAAATTGTCGCAATTCCGCCGCGCTGGCGACAATGTCCTGAATCTCACATAACGCTTCACAGTCGCGGCATGGTGATATCCATGATCTGAATGCGATACGCCACCTGACGCGGCGTCATCCCGAGCAGCCGCGCCGCTTTGGCCTGCACCCAGCCCGCTTTTTCCAGGGCGGCAATCAGCCGCTGGCGCTCGTCGAGGCTGTTGTCGAGCCAGCCGTCTTCCGTCTGGCCGCCGTTGGGCAGCGCTTTCGGCGGGTTATCGCGATGGTTGAACAGAATCACGTCCCGGTCGATCAGGCCGCTTTCCGACATCACCGCCGAACGTTCGAGACAGTTTTCCAGTTCGCGGACGTTTCCCGGCCAGCTGTACTCCATCAGCAGGCGAATTGCCCCATCGCTGATGCGCAGCGTTCGCCCCTGGCTGTGGGCGATTTTTCGTACCAGGAAATGCGCCAGTTCGGCGATATCCTCCTGGCGCTCGCGCAGCGGCGGCAGCGCGATAGGCATCACGTTCAGGCGGTAGTAAAGGTCTTCGCGGAAATGCCCCAGCCGTACCTCCTCTTCCAGGTGGCGGTTGGTCGCCGCGATGATGCGTACGTTGACGCGCAGGGTTTCATCGCCGCCGACGCGCTCCATCTCTCCTTCTTGCAGAATTCGCAGCAGCTTGGCCTGAAACGAGGCGCTGCTTTCGCCGATCTCATCGAGGAATAAGGTGCCGCCGTCCGCCAGCTCAAAGCGGCCTTTCCGCTGGCGCACCGCGCCGGTAAACGCGCCTTTCTCATGGCCGAACAGCTCGCTCTCCAGCAGATTGTCCGGCAGCGCCGCGCAGTTAAATTTGACGAATGCGGCGGCGGCGCGCGGGGAATTATGATGAATGGCGTTGGCGATCAGCTCTTTCCCGGTGCCGCTCTCGCCGCGTACCAGCACCGTGGTATCCCAGCGGGAGACCTGACGGATAATGTCCATAATCTGCCGCATCGCCGGGCTTTTGCCGACCATATTCTCCAGGCCGAAACCGCGCGAAGGGGTACACGCCCGCGGGCGCTCTATTCTGGGGCTCTGCTGCGGCGGCTGCGCGGCGGAGGTAGGCAGGATCATCAGGCGAATCGTCTGGGCGATCAGATTGGCGACGGTTTCGAGAAAGCGCGTGCAGGCGGGCAGCCGCTCTTCCTGACGCGCCATCGGCTGCGCCGCCAGTACGCCGATGGGCCGGGAATGGGGGCCCATTAGCGGAACGGCGATAAACGGCAGGTCGTAGTCGTACAGGCTCAGACGATCGAGAAAGCGCTGGTCATCGGCGACGCGCGGCAGTACCAGCGACTGGCCCTGCGCCAGTACGGTACCGACCAATCCTTCCCCCGGCCGGTAGCGAATTTGCGTACTGCCGGGCAGCGTCTGGTTTTCCGTTTGCTGCAGTGCTTCGATGCTCAGGATCTCCTGCTGGCTGTCGTACAGGCAAATCATCCCGTGCTGCATAAACGCATCGTTATGTAAAACGCTCAGCACCTCCTGCAGGGTTTTGCTCGCTTCGGTAGCGCGGCTCAGCACCACGCTTATCCGCTGCATGGCGGTAAACTGTTGGGAGAGATCGAAGCGCCTGACGGTAGTGTCCGAATCGGATTTATGGATCATTGCTCACCTCCGGTCAGGGTATCAAAGAGCGGGAATCGCAGAACGAGGCTGGTGCCTCCCTGCGGGCGCGAAGCCAGTTCAATCGCGCCGCGGTGGTAGGCGACCAGCGTTTGGATCAGCCGCAGCTCCATCCCTTTGCCGGGAGAGTTTAAGGCATCGGGGGAGTGGGCGTAGCGCACCTGCAGCAGCGGGACATTGTCGTTGAGATACAGCGAGAGCCAGCCCTCGTCCTCTTCGGCATAAAGCTCGATCTCCAGCGGTACGGAGGGCAGCTCGGCGGCGAGGGCCAGCGTCCGATCGAGCCATAAACTTAAGCAGGCCAGCATCTGGGTACGCTGGCCGAAGCCGACCAGATGCGGTGATGCCATGTCCACCTGCAGCCGCGCGCGATCGTCAAAGCGGGTGCGGTAAAGGGCGTACAGGTCGTCAAAAAAGGGCTGAAGCGGCCAGACGGCATTGCTTTCCAGCTCAAGAGAAGGGCGGCAGCGCTGCAGGCGCGCCATGGCCTCTTCACCTTCGCGCCACGCCGCATCCAGCGCCACGTTGCCGCTGCCTTCGCCGTTCAGCCGGCGGGCCGCCGCCAGCATGTTGATTGGGCAATTAAGCTGAATCAGCGCCGCGTCCAGCGACTCGCGAATCGCGGCCAGCAGCTTTCCGGCGGTCATCTGCTGCTTCAGACGGTCGAGACGGCCCTGCTCCTGCTGCTGGCGCTGCTGGGTGCAGTCGGCGATCACCACCAGCGTGCGCGCCGGGGCGCTGTCGACAAAATAGCGGCTGGCTTCTTCGCTTACGCCGGGCAGTCCCCAGCAGGTCACCGACAGCCAGCGGACCGCGCCGCGAACCACCACCGGCAGGATTTGCTCCGCGCCGGGCCCCATTTTGCGCGGTGAAATCTGGAGCTCGACCAGCAGCTCTTTCCCGCCGCAGTCCGCGCAGAACGTTTTGTAGGCGAGATTATCCATCACCACCCGATCCTGCTCATCCACCACGACCACGGCGGCGGGGATGTTGTTGAGCACCGCCTCCATCAGCGTCATATGATTGCGCAGCCGCTGTTCCAGGGTATAGCTGACGCTGATATCCCGCTGCATCGCCAGATAATGCTCCAGCTCGCCCTGCGGATTCAGCACCGGCGTGATGTCGATATCCACCAGATACAGGCCGCCGTCGCGGCGCTGATTAATCAGCTGACCGCGCCACGGCTGGCGCTGGAGCAGGGTTTGCCACATCTCCTGGTAAATCTCGCGCGGCGTCTGGCTGCTGGCCAGCAGACGCGGGTTTTGATTGAGCAATTGCGCCAGCGAGTATCCAGTCTGGCGGCAAAACGCCGGGTTGGCGTAGATAATATTCGCCCGGGCATCGGTGAGGGAAATCGCTACCGATGCCTGTTCGACCATCGTAAAAAATAGCCCCGGATGTTGTTGAGTCAGCGCACCGGCAATCGCCTCGGGTACGGCGTTATCGAGCATCATATTCAGGGTCATCGCAAACTCCTGTGTCGCAGTTATGACAAATTGTCCGACACCATGACAGGGATGCCGCGGTGTTTTCCGAACGGTGATAACCATGCAAACCGTGCGCCCTTATCGGCGTGATGAGCAGAAACATTGATCCGGTACGGGAAAAGCAGGCGCTTTTTGCATTTTAAGCGCCCCGCCGCGCGCGGCGGGAGGGGGCTGAAGCGATCGTTTTGGGGCAAGGATGGGCCGCGGTAGTGCAAAGAAACCTGGCACAGCCTTCGCAATACCCCTGCGAGAACGCGTGTTTTCAACCCCCTTTTCCGACAGGAGCGCAACATGGCGAACATTGGTATTTTCTTTGGCACCGATACCGGTAAAACCCGCAAAATCGCGAAAATGATCCACAAGCAGCTGGGTGAGCTGGCGGATGCCCCGGTTAACATTAACCGCACGACGCTAGACGACTTTATGGCCTATCCGGTGCTGCTGCTGGGCACGCCGACGCTCGGTGACGGCCAGCTGCCGGGGCTGGCGGCCGGATGCGAAAGCGAATCATGGAGCGAATTTATCAGCGGCCTCGACGACGCCAGCCTGAAAGGGAAAACCGTGGCGCTGTTCGGCCTCGGCGATCAGAGAGGCTATCCGGACAACTTCGTTAGCGGGATGCGCCCGCTGTTCGACGCCCTGAGCGCGCGCGGCGCGCAGATGATTGGCAGCTGGCCAAATGAGGGTTATGAATTCAGCGCCTCTGCGGCGCTGGAAGGCGAACGCTTTATTGGGCTGGTGCTGGATCAGGATAACCAGTTCGACCAGACCGAAGCGCGTCTGGCGAGCTGGCTTGAGGAGATTAAACGCAGCGTGCTGTAGGCGTTAACGGGTAGCCGCCGAGGCTACCCGCACAGTCCCGGCTGACGGGAGATCATCTGTTCCAGCCACTGGCGCTGATGGCGCTGCTGGCTCTGCTGCCAAAGATAATCACGCGCGCTCTCCAGCGCCTGCTGCGGCTCCATGGGCGCGGCGGGGCGAATCGCTTCGCACCATAAAAGATGCCACCCCAGCTCGCTGGCGATGGGAAGGCTTAGCGCGTTTTCCGCCAGTGAAAACAGCGCGGTCTCGAGCTGCGGATAGAGCAGGCCGCGGCTAATCCAGCCTAAACGACCCTCTTCCAGGGCGCTTGGGCAGTGGGAATGGCGCTGGGCCAGCGGAGCGAAAGCGTCCCGGGAGGCGTTGATTTGTCGGTACAGACCGAGGATCCGCTGGTGCACGGCTTCGCGGTCGCCATCGACCGTCAGCAGCAGGTGGCGGGTCAGACGCTGTTCCGGGCGCATAAACTGCGTCTGGTGGCGCAGATACCACGCCTGTACCGTGGAGAGGTCCGGCTGCGGCGCCTGGCGGGCGATATCGGCAAAGGCGAGTTCCAGCCGGGCGTGATGGCGCACGATGGCAGCGCGCTCGGGCTGAGTAAAATCCCCCTCGTCGAGCCAGATGGCAAGGGAGGCGGCGATATTCTCCAGCAACGCCTCCGGAACATCGCCTTCAGGGACCCGCGCGACGATCGTCTGCTCCATATGGCACTGGCGTTGCCAGGCCTGTTCAAAAGCCGGCGTATCGGCCGGATCCAGGGCCGCCGGATCGCGATTCCAGCGGCTGCGCGCCAGCCGCTGCCCGGCAAAACGTTGCCATGGTTTCATTCTTCTCTCTCCTCTGCAAGGGCGATGGCCTGCGCCGGGACTCTGAACCAGCGGCCGCTAAAATCGACGGTGTAGCTGTCGCCGAACTCTCCCCGATCGGTAGCCTCAATGCGTCCCCGCTGGCCGGCGCTCACGACCACATCGCCGTTGACCGCGAGCGCCATCTGGCAGGTCACGCTATCCCCGTATTGCAAGTTTCCTGCCAGCCACGGCTGGGTGATGGGGATCAGCTCCTGTTCGCGGCAGCCGATGATCCGATCGGTTTCCGGAAAGTGGATCTGGTAGATAATTTGATCCTGCAAAAAAACGCCCCAGTCGCGCACAAAGCCGGTGCTGCCGCGCCTGACCAGCAGCGCGCCGGGAGCGAAGCCCGCCACGGTGCCGTCGTTACGAATTGCGCGTACAACGCGGACCTCTTCGCTAAAGGTGAATTTCGGTCTCATGTTCCGCTCTCCTGAAACTGTTGCTGATAGCTCTCCGCGAGCAGTCTTCGCGCCAGCAGCCAGGGCGCGCGATCGTTATCCTCGAGCCGGTTTTGCAGCGGCACCTCGGCGCGGAGTTTGCGATGAAACGTTGCCAGCACCGGCAGGCTGCAGCGGCCAAGCAGCTCGGGCTGATAGGGGACGGCGAAAAACTGGAAAAAGGATTCGGCGGAGCGAAGTTCGTCCACGCCGGGAATTTGATAAAACCACTCCATCATTACCCCCTCGCCCGCAGGGCGGATTCACCGCACAGCTCATCGTAGATAGCCACCAGCTCGTAATCTTTCGGGCTGCGCTTCCAGTTCTCGGCGAAGCGGCGGATGGCGGGCAGCAGCTGGTTAATCTGCGCGGCGTTGAGGTGATAGCCCATCTGGTCAAAAACGCCGTTGACCGCCTGACGCCCGGAGTGTTTGCCCAGCACCAGCCGGTAGCTGCGGCCCATCAGGGAAGGGGCGATGGACTGGTAACTCTCGCTGTCGCGCAGCAGCGCCGCCACGTGGACACCTGACTCATGGGTAAACACCAGCTCGCCGACCAGCGGCTGCTGCGGGTCGATGGCGCGCTGGGCGGCTTCCGCGACCCTCTGACAGAGCGCGGGCAGTGCCGAAAAATGCACGCCGGTCTCCACGCCCAGGCAGCGTTCAAGGCCCAGCGCGACGGTTTCCAGCGCCGCGTTGCCCGCCCGCTCGCCGAGGCCGAGGATCGTCGTATTCACGCTGGTGGCCCCGGCGCTTACCGCCGCCAGCGTATTGGCGGTGGCCATACCCAGGTCGTTGTGGGCGTGCATTTCGATTTCCCCGGACCAGACTTCGCGCAGGGCCGAGATTTGCGCCGCGGTGGTGAGAGGGTCGAGCAGGCCGACCGTATCGGCATAGCGCAGGCGGGCGGCGGCGCACTGCTGCGCGACCCCGGCGATAGCGCGCAGGGTCTGGCTGCTGGCCCGCGAGGCGTCCTCGCAGCCGATGCATACCTTCAGGCCGAGGCTATGCGCAAGATGGATAAACATCGCCAGCCGCTCCAGCAGCACCGTCAGCGGCTCGCGCAGTTTGTACTGCCGCAGCTTGTCCGAAGCTGGAATCGAAATATCCACCCAGTCAACGCCCAGATCGGCGCTCTGGCGGATTTCCAGCGCGTTCATCCGGCACCAGGTCATCAGGGTCGCGTCGGGCAGCTGGCGACGCACCAGCTGGATCCGCGCGATCTCCTCGTCCCCCATCGCCGGGGTGCCGACCTCCATCGCCGTAATCCCTGCGGCGTAAAGCGCCTCGGCAATGGCGACCTTTTCGCTGGTGCGAAAGGCGACGCCGGGGCTCTGTTCGCCGTCGCGCAGGGTGGTATCGTTAATCAGCACGCGTCCCATCAGCTACCTCCGCCTTAGCCGTAAACCGGCGTGAAGACGGCGTCCGCCGGGCGCGGCTTGCCGTTGTGCCAGTAGGGCGACAGCGCGCGCAGCCGCTCGATAATCGGCGGCAGCGCGGTGACGACGTAATCGATCTCTTTCTCCCGGGTGTAGCGCGAGAGGGAAAAGCGGATGGTGCCGTGGGCGGCGGTATAGGGGATATTCATCGCCCGCATCACGTGGGAGGGTTCCAGCGAGCCTGAGGTGCAGGCGCTGCCGCTGGAGGCGGCGATCCCGGCCTGGTTGAGCAGCAGCAGAATGGCCTCACCCTCAATAAACTCAAAGGCCAGATTTGCCGTGCCGGGCACCCGCGGCTGGCTACCGCCCATCACCATGACCGACGGCACGCTGGCCAGCAGGCGATGCTCCAGCCTGTCGCGCAGCTGGCCGATATGCGCCATTCCCGGCAGATGAATATTCGCCAGCTCGCAGGCCGCGCCCATGCCGACGATTCCGCAGATATTTTCCGTCCCGGCGCGCCGACCGTACTCCTGATGACCGCCGCGCAGCAGCGGGCGAAAGCGCGTTCCCCGGCGCAGATAGAGGCAGCCTACGCCTTTTGGTCCGTGAAACTTATGCGCCGAGCAGGAGAGCATGTCGATGCGGGTCTCGCCCACGGCAATCGGCATTTTGCCCACCACCTGTACCGCATCGCAGTGAAACAGCGCCCCTTGTTCATGGGCCAGCTCCGCCATTTCGCCGATCGGGAAAAGCACCCCGGTTTCGTTATTCGCCCACATCACGCTGACCAGCGCGACGCGCGGGCTGAGCGCCGCGCGGAACTGCGCCATGTCCAGCGCCCCCTCGCTATCCACCGCGATGCGATGAATCCGGTAGCCCTGGCGCTCCAGGTGCTCGCAGGCCGCCAGCGTCGCCGGATGTTCGACCGCGCTGGTGATAATTTCGCGCCGCTCCGGCTGCAGGGCGATGGCCGAGGCGATGGCGGTGGCGGTAGCTTCGGTGGCGCAGGAGGTAAAGATGATCTCGCTGGGATACTCCGCGCCCAGCAGCGCCGCGGTCTGTTGATGCGCGCGTTCCAGAGCCGCCTGGGCCGGTATGCCAAAATCGTGTATCGATGAGGGGTTGCCGTAAAAGTCGGTCAAAAAGGGCATCATCGCTTCCAGGACCATCGGGTCCAGACGGGTGGTGGCGTTGTTATCGAGATAAACCTGTTTCATCTTGTCCCCCTTGGGTCAGTTAACCGCGGCTCAGGCCGCCACCACTTCCATATAACAGCCGGTGCGTTCCATCAGTTTTTGCTGCAGCCAGGCCAGGGTCATATCGGTCATCATGCAGCCGCTACAGCTGCCGGAGAGGCTGACGGTCACCTGGTGGTTGGCGACGCTGAGTAGCGCCATGTCGCCGCCGTCGGCCTGAATATGCGGCCGCAGTTCAGCGATGGTCTCGACGACGCTCTGCCAGTGCGGATCTTTGCCGCTGGCCGCAGCGGGCGGCGTCTGCGGCGGCTGCTGGGCGAGGATCTCCGCCAGCGCCAGCTCAATTTTTTCGTGGCAAGAGGTGCAGCCGCCGCCCGCTTTGGTGTAGTTGATCACCTCGGCAAGGGTGGTCAGCCCGTTGTTCTGTACCGCGCGGCGAATATGCCCTTCATCGACGCCGAAGCATTTGCAGATCAGCTTGCCCTCGTCGTGCTCCTCCTCCAGGCTTTCGCCGCGAAAGTTGGCGATGGCCGCGCGCAGGGCTTCCTGACCCATCACCGAGCAGTGCATTTTCTCCGGCGGCAGTCCGTCGAGATAATCGGCAATCTGCTGATTGGTTATCTGCCCGGCTTCGGCGAGGGTATGGCCGATAATCAGCTCCGTCAGCGCGGAGGAGGAGGCGATGGCGCTGCCGCAGCCGAAGGTCTGGAAGCCCGCTTCCTGGATAATTTCGCTTTGCGGGTCAACGCGCAGCATCAGGCGCAGCGCGTCGCCGCAGCTTAATGACCCCACATCGCCTACCGCGTTGGCGTTGTCCACCACGCGCGCGTTGCGGGGATTAAAAAAATGGTCTTTCACTTTCTCGGAGTAATTCCACATGCTGTCAGCTCCAGGGATGAGGACGGAAAACGCCGGGGCGCGGTTCACCGCAGGAGTGCGGTGGCGTTAACGAACTAGCAAATGCGATACCAGAGAATAAAATTCAATATTTTCAATTTGTTATATTTTACCCTGACAAGACGCGCCCGACAGTGTCGGGATGTTTTGTGGGCTTTGTCACACAAACGACACGGCTAGCGACGCGGGTCCGGTTCCTCACGCCACTCCTGTTCCTGCAGCAGACGGGTAAAGCGCTCCGGGTCGCGCTGGCGCGTATTTTTGCGCTGCCCTTTGTCGTACCAGTAGAGCTGGATCTCCTGCAGTAAGCCGACGATGGTGGTGTCGGCGGGAACGCGTTCAGCGCGGACGCCGACCTGCAAAAGCTGACGAAAAACCGCGTCGCCAATCGCCACGCAGAACAGCGTGACGCAATCCTCAAGGGCGTGGATCCGCCTGGCGATCTTCTCCGTCTGGTGGCCGTTCTCAACGGAGAAATCAACCACCCGGATCAGGGTGACCCGATCCGCCTTGACGCCGTATACCACCAGCCGCGGCGTGGCGCCAAAATGCTGATCGACATGACGATAGTCGGAACTGGCGAAGGCGACCTTCATAGACCACTCATCGGAGTGGACCATATCAAACTGACGGTTAATCGGCGGCATAGGCGCCTCCTGTGGAGAGTGAAGATTCGGTGTTCTGGCGCAGCGGCGATCGGTAGTGGGCGAGGTGGTGATGGCGCTCGCGCATCAGGTTTGCCAGCTCGAACAGCGTATCGCGCATTCCGCTGTACCCCTGACGCACCCGGCGGAATTCACCGAGCTTGTCAAAGATCGGAAAACCCGCGCGCACCAGCGGCAGCGCAAACTGCTCCGCCAGGTCGCAGGCGTGGGAGTTGGCCACCAGCAGGTCGGCGGGTTGGGCGCACAGCAGCGTTTGCAGATCCTCCAGATCTCCCGGCACCACGCGTTCCACCGGCAGCTGGCGCAGGCTGGGATGGCCGGTAGGGGCCACCAGCGGGCCGGGCTGCATCCCCTGGCTGTTGGCGAAATCACACCACGCCGCCAGCAGATCGCCTTCCGCCGCTATCGCCATGCGCTGGCCCTGGAGCCACATATGACAGTCGATCATCGCATCCTGCAGCTGACCGCGCTGGCGCTCCAGCCACGCGGGAACGGCGCGCCCGGAAATTTTCGCCAGTTGATGAATAAAGACGTCGCAGCGATCGAGGGTCATCAGGTGCGGCAGGGCGATAACCTCGCCCCGGCAGCGCGGGGCCAGCAGCGATGACGCGCGGTGGAGGGAGACACCAATGGCGAAGCTGCACAGGCTTTGTCCCATCTGTTCTATCTGGCGCAGCGGCGTCCCGCCCTGGGTCAGCGGCGAGAAATCGCCTTGCGCCAGGTGCCCATCCATCGATTGCGCCAGGTCCGGCAGGATTATCGGCTGCAGACCAAAGGCTTCGACGCATCGGCGCAGCCACTCGATATCGCCCGGCGAGCAGAGGTGGCTGACCAGCAGATTGACCCGGCGATTGCGCTGAGCCGGGCGCGGCGCCGGCGGCACCCACTGCTCAATGACGCTCTCGAGCACCGCGCTGAAGCCGTTCTCCATGGAACCATAAAAATCCGGCGTGTTAACGGTTAATATCGCCACGCCCTTGTGCCGGGGATACTCTTCGCGAAACTGGCGAACCACGCGGGAAATGTCGCTGCCCTGAGCCTCAGACAGCCCGGTGCTGAGCAACACGATAGCCTGCGGCGCGTTGCGCTGGCAGAGGGTATCCAGGGCGGTGAAAATATTGCCGTCCGCGCCCATAATCGTCGAGGTGGGGTCCATCGCCGTCGACTGCAGGGGAATCGGGTCGTGGAAGTGTTGAATAAAAAAGACTTTAGCGAAGGCGCTGCATCCCTGCGCGCCGTGGACCAGAGGGATGCTGTGTTCGATCCCGAGGCTGGCGAGGATTGCGCCGAGCGGCTGGCCGGTCTTGATGGGGCTGACCGCCAGCGGTTTATCGGTGCGGAAAATGTCTGCCATGGTGAACTCCTTAGTGCCACGGGGCGCGGGCATGGGTTTGCGGCCAGATGGGACTGTCGATGGTCTGACACAGCTGGCGGGCGAGGGTGACGATCCCCTTGTAGCCGGCGAAGGCGTGTTCGCGCTCCTGATTGATATCGAGAAACGGCAGCCTGGCTTTATAGGCGGTGTACATATTGCGTCCGCCGGCAATCATCAGGTCGGCCTGATAGCGATAGACCACATCCAGCAGCGTGCGGGCGTTGCCCTCTTCCAGCATTACCGCCTCTTCGCCCATCAGCTCGCGGATCCGCTGTTTATCCTCTTCGGTGGATTTACGCGTACCGGTTGCCACCACGGTCATGCCCAAATCCTGCAGCGCCGAGACCACCGACCAGGATTTCACCCCGCCGGTATAGAGCAGCGCTTTGCGGCCGCGCAGCCGTTCGCGCCACGGCTGTAGCGCCAGTTCCGCCGCCTGTTCCTCCCGCGCAATCAGCGCTTCGGTGCGCTGGCTAAGGTCGTCGTCGCCCAGCAGCGCCGCCAGCTGGCGCAGGGCGTCGGAGGTGGCGCGGATCCCGTAGAAGCTGCCTTCGAACCACGGCGTGCCGTAGCGCAGCTCCAGGGCTCTGGCGACGTTAATTAGCGCCCGCGAGCAGACCAGCATATTGGCCTGCGCCCGATGCATGGTCTGGATCTCGGCGAAACGGCCATCGCCGGAGAGGCTGCCGAGTACGCGGATCCCCAGCTCGTCGAGCAGCGGCTGAATATGCCAGAACTCGCCGGCAATATTGAATTCGCCAATCAGGCCAATATCGTGACGCTGCTCCGGGGCAAAGGGCGTGCTCTCCGGCCAGGGCGCGGGCTCGCGCTGACCGATGACCCGTTTGACCATGACGTCGCCCGCCAGCCGGTTACCGAGATTTTTACTGCCGTAGAAACCGGCGGCGTCAATGGCGATAACCGGTACGCCGGTGGCGGTCTGCGCGGCCTGGCATACCGCTTCGAGGTCATCGCCCTCCATGGCCGGTACGCAGGTGTTATAGATAAAGACCGCCGCCGGATGATAGCGGGTGACGATATGGCGCACGGCGTGAAACAGGCGGCGTTCGCCGCGGCCCATAATCACGTCCTGTTCGTTGAGATCGGTGGTGAACCCGAGCCGATTAAGGGTGGGGCCGGAGCTGGCGCTGCCGCGGTTATCCCATGAGCTTCCGGCGCAGCCGATCGGGCCGTGGACCAGATGCGCCACGTCGGCGATGGGCAGCAGGGTTATCTGCGCGCCGTCGAACGCGCAGCCGCCGGCGGTGGCGCCGGGTTTGGGCGCGCTGCAGCCGGATTTTTGTTTATGGTTGTGTTCACAAGCCGGTTCATCCAGCAGCGCCAGAATTTCATTTCCCTTCATAGTGACCTCGTTGACGGTGGGGGATGAGGGGGAAGATGCAATTCGCGCTCCATAAGCGGTGCCTTGATATTTAAAGAAAAAGGGTTGTTGGCTTTGCGACAAAGCCAACAATCGGACAAGGGATTGACGGCATGTAATGCTTTACGACCTATCGCGCTGGCATGGCTATTTGTTGCTGGAAGGCTGGCAGCGAGGGGGGGGGAGGCGCATCAAGAAGCCCGGAACAACCGTGAACGGAATATTCCCCTGAACGGAATAATGCCTGACCCTCACGCGGGAAGAGCGTCCATACGCGAAAAAAAGCCCGCGGGGTCAGCGGGCAACAAGCACAAAACAGGGATTAAAAAACGCGTTCTTCCAGAGGATTATCCCGGTTAAGCCGCTTCGCCAGCCACGGCGGCAAACGGCCGGCCAGCAGCGTATTGATCGCCTCGCACTGCGCCTGAATCGTCGTCCCGGGCTGCGCTTTCATCGGGTGGATGCGATGGCGGATCAGCCGCGCGGCGGCGGGCCCGCCGATCTCCTGGCAAAACAGCAGCTGACAGTCCTCAATAAGCCGGGCGCGCACTTCGTTGGCCTCCTGCTGGTGGGCGGCGGAGGGATAGCGGCGCAGATCGTGCAGCCAGCCGCCTTGCTCATCGAACGCGTAGATAAAAAACAGTCGTCCCTGGCCGAAATGGCCGTTAATCACCAGCCCATCCTGGGAGCAAAATGCCGCCAGTAGCTGCGGCGTGCGCTGGGCAGGGCGAACGATGCGTAAATGGGCGGGCAGCGCGCCCTGCAGGCTCGCCATCACCCGCGACCAGCGTGCGGGGGACATCACCGCCGTCGCGGAGGGAAAGCTGGCGGCCAGCTGCGGCTGGGTCAGGGTCGCCAGACGCGCTGGCGTCAGCGTCTCGCCGCTCTCCTGCGCCAGCCAGTCGACGATTTGCGCCGGCTGTAGGTCCGGCAGGGACTGAAACAGCGCCAGCATACGCCAGAATAGGGTATCGTTGTCGGGCATCACCAGCTCCTTATATCAAGGTATTGCGCGTCGCGCGCAGGCTTATCGGAAAGACGGGACGTCCCGGCTGCGGATGCACGTAGTAGCGGCGTCCCCCCTCCAGCGAAATCGCGCCGCCCCAGCGTTCAGCGTCGTTATGCTCAATCTGGATCACTCGCGCTTCCAGATCCTGTTTCGCGATATAGGCGTACAGGTCCGCGCCGCGCTCACGGAAAATCACGATGGGCATACTCCCTCCTGGCCCCGCATGACGCGGGGCACCTGATGGTTAACGGACGAGATCGAAGCTGTAATCGGTTTTGCCCAGCTGGCTGGTATCGCTATCCAGTTTCTCCAGCACGGCGTTCACCAGCGTCGTCACAATGTTCATCGCCCCTTCATAACCCCAGGTTGTCTGGCGGTGCAGATGGTGGCGGTCGAACAGCGGAAAGCCGAGGCGGATAAGCGGCACTTCAAAGGCTTTACCCTTCGCCAGGGTATCGCGCTGGATAAACTTGCCGTAGGAGTTGCCGATCATAAAGTCCGGCTGACGGGTGAACATCAGCGAACGGAAGTGCCACAAATCGCAGTTGATAAACACTTCGCTATCGCGCCCGTACGGCGAGGCATCGAGCATTTTCTTCATCGCTTTTTGCCAGCGTTTGTTGGCGTTATGGCTCAGGATCACCGTCGGCTCGCAGCCCAGCTCCAGCAGGAAGCGGGTGAGGCCCATCACGAAGTCCGGATCGCCATACAGGCCAAACTTCTTGCCGTGCAGCCAGGTGTGGGAGTCGAGCATCATGTCAACCAGCCGGCCGCGCTCAAGGGTGAGGGCGTCGGCAATTGGCTTGCCGCTAAGCTGGCTGACGGTCATCAGCAGTTCATCGGTGGCGGCCAGTCCCAGCGGAATGGCGACCTCGGTGGCGGGTTGGTTCCACATCTCCTGCACCACTTTTTTGCTCTTCAGCAGCTGCCACGGCTGCAGGAGTAGCGTATCGATGGCGTCAGGGGCCTCTTTCATCTCCTGCTGCGTGGTGCCGCCGGAATACATCCGGTAGTGGCCGTCGGCGGGCGTGTCGAGTACTTCCGACGGATCGGAGAGCAGGCTGCACGGTACCGCCATCTGTTCCATCATCCGCTTTAATACGCGGAAGTTGCCGAGATAGGTTTCAAAGCCGGTCACCAGATTGAGCTTCGGCAGTTTGCCCGGCTGCCCCTGGTAGTCCGCGGTAAAGGTTTTGGCGAAGCCTTCAAACATGTTATCCCAGCCGGTGACGTGGCTGCCGATAAAGCTTGGCGTATGGGCGTGGGGCACGGCGATGCTGCTGTCGACGAAGCCATCTTTTTTAGCGTTGGCGATAAACGCCTGCAGGTCATCGCCGATAACTTCCGCCATGCAGGTGGTGGACACCGCAATGATCTCCGGTTTGTACAGCGCGCTGGCGTTCTGCAGGCCCAGATTCATATTGTTGTTGCCGCCGAAGACCGCCGCGTCTTCGGTCATCGAGTCGGAGACGCAGGCGATCGGCTCTTTGAAATGGCGGTTAAAATAGGTGCGAAAGTAGGCCACGCACCCCTGAGAGCCGTGCACGTACGGCAGGGTGTTGGCAAATCCCAGCGAGCAAAGCACCGCACCAAGCGGCTGGCAGGCTTTCGCCGGGTCAACGGTCAGCGCCTCGCGCTGGAAGTTCAGCGCTTCATACTCGGCGGTGGTGGTCCAGGCAAAGACCTCCTGCACGCGCTGCGCATCGTGCGCCTCTTCCAGCTGCCGCTTATTGCGAAACAGCTCCTGGTATTCATCCTGTTCGAATAGCGGATAACAGCTATTAATTTTATCAATCGTTTGGCTCATGGTGTTCTCCTCCCGCGCCACAAATCGGTGAACAGACGGGACAGTGAGTGGGCAATCACGCAGACTTCAGCCACGGGGCGGTCAGTTCGTTCCACGCCGGGTTGTTCAGGGTCATATCCATATCGCGGGCGAAAATGGCGAAACCATCGTAGCCGTGGTACGGGCCGGAATAGTCCCACGAGTGCATCTGGCGGAACGGCACGCCCATTTTCTGGAAGATATATTTTTCCTTGATGCCGGAGCCGATTAGGTCGGGCTTCAGCGCCTTAACGAACGCTTCCAGCTCATAGCTGCTGGCGTCATCGAACAGCAGCGTGCCCTCTTTCAGATCCGGCAGGGTGCGGTCGTAGTCATCGTTATGGGCAAACTCGTAGCCGGCGGCGATGATCTCCATCCCGAGATCCTCGTAGGCGCCGATGACGTGGCGTGGTCGCAGGCCGCCCATATAGAGCAGCACCTTACGCCCCTCCAGGCGCGGGCGATATTTGGCGATAATCGCCGCCATCTGCCCCTCATATCTGGCGATCACCGCTTCGGCGTTCGCGCGAATGGTATCGTCGAACTGGTCGGCGATTTTGCGCAGCGATTCGGCGATTTTGGTCGGCCCGAAGAAGTTGTACTCCATCCACGGAATCTGATGTTTCTCCTCCATATGGCGGGCGATATAGTTCATCGAACGGTAACAGTGAACCAGGTTCAGCTTGACGAATGGGGTGTTCTCCATCTCCACCAGCGTGCCGTCGCCGGACCACTGCGCGACCACCCGTAGCCCCATCTCTTCCAGCAGAATGCGCGAGGCCCAGGCGTCGCCGCCGATGTTGTAGTCGCCGATGATCGCCACATCGTAAGGAGTGGTTTCAAACGGCTGTCCTTCGCGATTGTTAAGGATCCAGTCGCGCACCACGTCGTTGGCGATATGGTGCCCCAGCGACTGCGACACGCCGCGAAAGCCTTCGCAGCGTACCGGGATCACCGGTTTATCCAGCGCTTTGCTGCTGGCGTTGGCCACCGCGCTGATATCATCGCCGATCAGCCCTACCGGGCATTCCGACTGAATGGTGATCCCTTTGGTGAGCGGGAACAGCAGCTCCATCTCTTCAATCAGCTTGCTGAGCTTTTTATCGCCGCCGAAGACGATGTCGCGCTCCTGAAAATCAGAGGTGAAGTTCAGCGTGCCGAAGCTATCGACGCCGCTGACCCCGGTGTAGTAATTGCGTCGTCCGGCGCGGGAATACTGGCCGCAGCCGACCGGCCCGTGCGAGATGTGGGCCATATCCTTGATTGGCCCGAATACCACCCCTTTGGAACCGGCGTAGGCGCAGCCGCGCACGGTCATCACGCCGGGTTGTGATTTGCGGTTAGAGATAATGCACTTGCCGACGCTCTCCATTTGCGGATCGCTGACCATCATGTGCTTTCTGCGCTCTTTTCGCGCGGTTTCCGGGAACACCTCCAGGACTTCCTGGATCAGCGCCAGATTACGTTCGCCCGTTGCGTTGGTCATCATAATTGTCCTGTGCTCAGGCCGCGCTTTCTTCGGCGGCGGTTTTACCAATGATGCTGGTGTCTTCCTCTTCCATGATGCCGAACTCCATCAGCAGCGACTCCAGCTCATCCATGGTGCAGGGCGTCGGCACCACTTTCATGGTGTTGTTGACGATCTTCTGCGCCAGGGTGCGGTATTCGTTGGCCTGCTGGCAGGCGGGGTCGTACTCGATCACCGTCATGCGGCGGATCTCCGCGCGCTGCACGATGTTGTCGCGGGGGACAAAGTGGATCATCTGGGTCCCGAGCTTTTCCGCCAGGGCCATAATCAGTTCGTCTTCACGGTCGGTCTGACGGGAGTTACAGATCAGGCCGCCGAGGCGCACCTTGCCGGATTTAGCGTATTTAACGATCCCTTTGGAGATATTGTTGGCCGCGTACATTGCCATCATTTCGCCGGAGCAGACGATGTAGATCTCCTGGGCTTTGTTTTCGCGGATCGGCATGGCGAAGCCGCCGCAGACCACGTCGCCGAGCACGTCATAGAACACGAAATCGAGATCGTCCTCGTAAGCGCCTTCTTCTTCAAGAAAGTTGATCGCCGTGATCACGCCGCGTCCCGCACAGCCGACGCCTGGCTCCGGGCCGCCGGATTCCGCGCAGCGCACGTCGCCGTAGCCAATTTGCAGAACGTCTTCGAGTTCGAGGTCCTCGACCGAGCCGACTTCCGCGGCCATCTCCATAATGGTGTTCTGTGCTTTGGCGTGCAGGATCAGGCGGGTGGAGTCCGCCTTCGGATCGCAGCCGACGATCATCACTTTCTTACCCATCTCCGCCAGCGCGGCGACGAGGTTCTGCGTGGTGGTGGATTTACCGATACCGCCTTTACCGTAAATAGCGCATTGACGCATGGTCATGGTGACTTCTCCTGTTGTTGAGTGTTTGCCAGCAGAGAAGTGCAGGGAACATACCAGCCGTGCCTGTTTATTTATTTTATTGATTTTTATGAGTTTAGATATTTATCGCTGCGCAGGGCGTAAAACAAAACGGCACAATAAGGCGACCAAATGTGGGAAACAGAACAATTGCGCCTGCCGGGGCCATTGTGGCGGTTTGTCGCCTGTTCAACAGCTTGTCGCCCCCTGTGTCTTATTCCACGCAATCTCTCGGCGCGCTGCGCGGCGACTCTCTTCATAACGCGTTGAATTCGCGCTAACTATTCTGTTATCCGCGAGCTGGCACAGGCTGTGCTTGAGGCAACAACTGGGTTTGCCGCTTATTTGAGGCGGCGAAGATGCCTCTCACCTTCGAGGATTGAACAATGTCCGGAAAAATGAAAACAATGGATGGCAACGCCGCGGCGGCCTGGATCTCTTATGCCTTTACCGAGGTCGCAGCGATTTACCCCATTACCCCCTCTACGCCGATGGCGGAAAACGTCGACGAGTGGGCGGCGCAGGGGAAAAAGAACCTCTTTGGCCAGCCGGTGCGCTTAATGGAGATGCAGTCGGAAGCCGGTGCGGCAGGCGCGGTCCACGGCGCGCTGCAGGCGGGGGCGCTCACCACCACCTATACGGCCTCCCAGGGGCTGCTGCTGATGATCCCCAACATGTACAAAATCGCCGGTGAACTGCTGCCGGGCGTCTTTCACGTCAGCGCCCGGGCGCTGGCGACCAATTCGCTGAATATTTTTGGCGATCACCAGGACGTGATGGCGGTTCGCCAGACCGGCTGCGCGATGCTGGCGGAGAACAACGTGCAGCAGGTGATGGATTTGTCGGCGGTGGCGCATCTGGCGGCGATTAAGGGACGCATCCCGTTTGTTAACTTCTTCGACGGTTTTCGCACCTCGCACGAAATTCAAAAAATCGAGGTGCTGGAATATGACCAGCTGGCGACGCTGCTGGACCGGCCCGCGCTCGACAGATTCCGCCGTAACGCGCTGCATCCGGATCATCCGGTCATCCGCGGAACGGCGCAAAACCCGGATATCTACTTCCAGGAAAGAGAGGCGGGTAACCGTTTTTATCAGGCGCTGCCCGATATTGTCGAAAGCTATATGGCGCAAATCAGCGCGCTAACCGGCCGGGAGTACCATCTGTTTAACTATACCGGCGCGGCGGACGCCGAACGGGTGATTATCGCGATGGGATCGGTCTGCGATACCGTTCAGGAAGTGGTGGATACGCTGAACGCGGCGGGAGAGAAGGTCGGGCTGCTCAGCGTGCATCTGTTTCGCCCTTTTTCGCTGGCCCACTTCTTCGCCCAGCTGCCGAAAACCGTGCAGCGAATTGCCGTCCTGGACCGCACCAAAGAGCCCGGCGCTCAGGCTGAACCGCTGTGCCTGGATGTGAAAAACGCCTTCTATCATCACGACGATGCGCCGCTAATCGTCGGCGGCCGCTATGCGCTTGGCGGTAAGGATGTTCTGCCCAACGATATCGCGGGGGTCTTTGATAACCTCAATAAACCGCTGCCGATGGACGGGTTTACCCTCGGGATTGTCGATGATGTGACCTTTACTTCGTTGCCCCCGCGCCAGCAGACGCTGGCGGTCTCGCATGCCGGCATCACCGCCTGTAAATTTTGGGGCATGGGCTCGGACGGCACCGTGGGGGCCAATAAAAGCGCGATCAAAATTATCGGCGATAAAACGCCGCTCTACGCGCAGGCCTACTTTTCCTATGACTCGAAAAAATCCGGCGGCATTACCGTTTCGCATTTGCGCTTCGGCGACCGGCCGATCAATTCGCCCTACCTGATCCATCGGGCCGATTTTATCTCCTGTTCGCAGCAGTCCTACGTTGAGCGCTACGACCTGCTGGATGGGTTAAAGCCGGGCGGGACCTTTTTACTCAACTGCAGCTGGTCCGATGCGGAGCTGGAGCAGCATCTGCCGGTCAGCTTCAAACGCTATCTGGCGCGGGAAAATATCCATTTTTATACCCTTAACGCCGTGGATATCGCCCGTGAGCTCGGGCTGGGCGGGCGCTTTAATATGCTGATGCAGGCGGCGTTCTTTAAGCTGGCGGCAATTATCGACCCGCAGACCGCGGCGGATTACCTCAAGCAGGCGGTTGAAAAAAGCTACGGCAGCAAAGGGGCGGCGGTGATCGAGATGAACCAGCGGGCGATCGAGCTGGGCATGGCCTCGCTGCATCAGGTGACCATTCCGGCACGCTGGGCGACGCTTGATGAGCCCGTGGCGCAGGCTTCAGCCATGATGCCGGATTTCATCCGCGATATTCTGCAGCCGATGAACCGCCAGTGCGGCGACCAGCTGCCGGTAAGCGCGTTTGTCGGCATGGAGGACGGGACGTTTCCTTCGGGCACCGCCGCCTGGGAGAAACGCGGGATCGCGCTGGAAGTGCCGGTCTGGCAGCCGGAGGGCTGCACGCAGTGTAACCAGTGCGCCTTTATCTGCCCGCACGCGGCGATCCGCCCGGCGCTGCTCAACGGCGAAGAGCAGGACGCCGCCCCGGTTGGGCTGCTGAGCAAACCCGCGCAGGGCGCGAAGGAGTATCACTACCATCTGGCTATCTCGCCGCTGGATTGTTCCGGCTGCGGCAACTGCGTGGACATCTGTCCTTCGCGCGGCAAGGCGTTAAAAATGCAGTCTCTTGATAGCCAGCGCCAGATGGCGCCGGTCTGGGACTATGCGCTGGCGCTGACGCCGAAGAGCAATCCGTTTCGTAAGACGACGGTCAAAGGCAGCCAGTTTGAAACCCCGCTGCTGGAGTTTTCCGGCGCCTGCGCGGGATGCGGAGAAACGCCTTATGCCCGCCTGATAACCCAGCTGTTTGGCGACCGGATGCTGATCGCTAACGCCACCGGCTGCTCTTCTATCTGGGGGGCCAGCGCGCCGTCGATTCCCTATACCACCAACCACCGCGGCCACGGCCCGGCATGGGCGAACTCGCTGTTTGAGGATAATGCGGAGTTTGGCCTCGGCATGATGCTCGGCGGCCAGGCGGTGCGTCAACAAATCGCCGATGATATGACCGCCGCGCTGGCGCTACCGGTCAGCGACGAACTTAGCGACGCAATGCGCCAGTGGCTGGCGAAGCAGGATGAAGGCGAGGGCACCCGCGAGCGTGCGGACCGGCTCAGTGAACGGCTGGCGGCGGAAAAAGAGGGCGTGCCGCTCTTAGAGCAGTTGTGGCAGAACCGCGACTATTTTGTTCGTCGTTCGCAGTGGATTTTCGGCGGCGACGGCTGGGCCTACGATATCGGCTTCGGCGGCCTCGACCACGTGCTGGCGAGCGGGGAAGACGTGAATATTCTGGTGTTTGATACCGAGGTTTACTCCAATACCGGCGGGCAGTCGTCTAAATCGACCCCGGTGGCGGCCATCGCGAAGTTTGCCGCGCAGGGCAAACGCACGCGGAAAAAAGATCTCGGCATGATGGCGATGAGCTACGGCAATGTGTACGTGGCCCAGGTCGCCATGGGCGCTGATAAAGATCAGACCCTACGGGCGATCGCCGAGGCCGAAGCCTGGCCGGGACCGTCGCTGGTGATTGCCTACGCCGCCTGCATTAACCACGGGCTGAAAGCCGGTATGCGCTGCAGCCAGCGCGAGGCGAAACGGGCGGTTGAAGCGGGA
This sequence comes from Klebsiella sp. OBRC7, assembly GCF_000293135.1. Lineage (NCBI taxonomy): Bacteria > Pseudomonadati > Pseudomonadota > Gammaproteobacteria > Enterobacterales > Enterobacteriaceae > Klebsiella > Klebsiella sp. OBRC7. The sequence goes on from NZ_ALNJ01000137.1 coordinate 83,424, forward strand.
TACTGGCACCTGTGGCGCTATCATCCGCAGCGGGAAGCGGAGGGCAAGACGCCGTTTATGCTCGATTCCGAAGAGCCGGAGGAGAGCTTCCGCGACTTTTTGCTTGGCGAAGTGCGCTACGCCTCGCTGCATAAAACGACGCCGCATCTCGCGGATGCGCTTTTTAGCAGAACCGAGGAGGATGCGCGCGACCGCTTTGCCCGGTATCGGCGGCTGGCCGGTGAGGAGTAGGGGCCGGCGCGCAGGCCTTTAGTTCTCCTGCTGCATGACCTTAAGCAGCGTCTCCAGCAGGCCGGGAAAGCGCGCGTCTAAATCTTCCCGGCGCAGCGAAATCAAATTCTCCCGCCCCTGAGGCCGCTGCCAGATCACACCGCTGTCGCGCAGGACGCGCCAGTGGTGGGTCATGGTCGACTTCGCCACATCCTCATGACGCAGGGCGTTACAGCTCTGCTCGCTGCCGTCGGCAAGGATACGGATAATCTCAAGCCGCAGCGGGTTGCCGAGAGCGAAAAGGACATTTTCGAGGCGAATTTGTTCACGTTCGGGGTGATTGGCGATCATAATATTCCTGTGTCGGCGGCGGCGCAGCTCCGTGAGCAGCAGCCCGTATCGGCGGCTGGCCGGTAATATACCGAAACTGCTTTTCTAAAGCCACGCGGGTCGTCGCAGCTTCACCAATAGTAACGATAGTAAAAATAGTTCGAATATACTCGTACAGTTGTACTATGATAGATGCCGTTATATGAACGGCGGCCAATTCCGGCCGTCTGTTAACAGTCACAATGACTAAGGACGCATCATGCCCCGACCCATCCCCCTCGAACGTTATCGCAACATCGGTATCTCCGCGCATATCGATGCCGGCAAAACCACCACCACCGAGCGCATCCTGTTTTATACCGGGATGAGCCACAAGCTGGGGGAAGTACACGATGGCGCGGCAACCACCGACTGGATGGCGCAGGAGCAGGAGCGCGGGATCACCATTACCTCTGCGGCGGTGAGCTGCTTCTGGCCCGGCATGGACCGCAGCTTCGAGCCGCACCGGATTAACATCATCGATACCCCCGGGCACGTGGATTTCACCATCGAAGTGGAACGCTCCATGCGCGTCCTGGACGGCGCGGTGATGGTTTACGACTCCGTCGGCGGCGTGCAGCCGCAGTCGGAAACCGTCTGGCGGCAGGCGAATAAATACCACGTTCCGCGGCTGGCCTTCGTCAACAAGATGGACCGCCCCGGCGCGGATTTTTTCCGCGTGGTGCAGATGATGATCGATCGCCTGAAGGCCAATCCGGTGCCGATTGCGATCCCGGTTGGCGCCGAAGAGCACTTCACCGGGGTGGTGGATCTCATCAAAATGCGCGCCATTTTATGGGACGACGCCACCCAGGGGATGACCTTCACCTATGCGCCGGTGCCTGACGAGCTCGTGGAAACCGCCCGGCTGTGGCGGGAGAAATTGGTCTCTGCGGCGGCGGAAGCCAGCGACGAACTGATGGACAAATATCTCGAAACCGGTGAGCTGGACGAGGCGGAGATCGTCGCCGGTCTGCGCCAGCGCACGGTGAAGGGGGAAATCCAGGCGGTGCTGTGCGGCAGCGCGTTTAAAAACAAAGGCGTGCAGCGGATGCTCGATGCGGTGGTTGAGCTGATGCCATCGCCGCTGGATATCCCGGCGATTCAGGGCGTGGATGAGAAAGGGCAGCCCGCTGAACGTCATCCGGGCGACGACGAGCCGTTCTCGGCGCTGGCCTTCAAGCTGATGACCGACCCCTACGTCGGACAGCTGACCTTTATCCGCGTCTATTCCGGCACGTTGAAAAAAGGCGATGCGGTGTGGAATCCGGTGAAAGGTAAGAAAGAGCGCATCGGACGCATCGTGCTGATGCAGGCCAACGATCGCCATGAGGTGGACGAACTGCACGCCGGGGATATTGCCGCCTGCGTCGGCCTGAAGGATGTCACCACCGGCGACACGCTGTGCGACCCGGACGCGGTGATTACCCTTGAACGGATGGAGTTTCCGGAGCCGGTGATTTCGCTGGCGATTGAACCGAAAACCAAAGCCGATCAGGAGAAAATGGGTATCGCCCTGCAGCGGCTGGCGGCGGAAGATCCGTCGTTTCGTCTGCATACTGACGAGGAGTCCGGCCAGACGATCGTTTCCGGGATGGGCGAGCTGCATCTGGAGATTATCGTCGACCGCATGAAGCGTGAGTTTGGCGTCGAGGCGAATATCGGGCGTCCGCAGGTGACCTATCGCGAGACGATCCGCAAAACGGTCAAAGAGGTGGAAGGCAAGTTTGTCCGCCAGTCCGGCGGTAAAGGGCAGTACGGCCACGTGGTGCTGACCCTTGAACCGCTGGAGCCGGGGAGCGGTTTTGTGTTTGAGGACGCGACCAAAGGCGGCGTGGTGCCGCGCGAGTACATCCCTTCAGTGGAAAAAGGGCTGCGCGAAGCGATGGGCACCGGCGTGCTGGCGGGTTATCCGGTGGTGGATGTCAAGGCGACACTGACGTTTGGTTCGTATCATGACGTCGACTCCTCGGAGATGGCTTTCCGGATGGCGGCGATATTTGGCTTCAAGGAAGGGGCGCGCAGAGCCGACCCGGTTATTCTTGAACCGGTGATGCACGTGGAAGTGGAGACCCCGGAAGAGTACGCCGGGAATATCATGGGCGATCTCTCTTCCCGTCGAGGAATGGTGCAGGGGATGGAGGAGCGGTTCGGTAGCCAGATTATCCGCGCCGACGTGCCGCTGGCCGAGATGTTTGGCTATTCCACCACGCTGCGTTCAATGTCCCAGGGCCGGGCGACCTATAGCATGGAGTTCCACCACTACGCGGAGGCCCCGCGCAACGTGGCTGAGGCGATTATCGCCAGCCGCGCCAAAGGCTAAGCAACGTTCCCGGGTGCGACGCGAGGCGTCTTACCCGGGCTACGAGTCCAGCTATCGTTTGTAGCCCGGGTAAGGCGTTAGCCGCAACCCGGGAATTTCTGCCAATCAAACAATATCCTGCGCGTACTGCCACAGCGCCTTCAGCTGTGCCAGCTTCTCTTTATCGTCCGCATACTGCTGGTACAGCATCTGCAGCTCATCGGCGTAGGCCTGCAAAAACTCCGGCGTAAATACCTGGCGACGGTGCTCTAACCAGCGCTGCTGCTCGGCTTCATCGAGCGTGCCGGGATAGTTGCGCGCGCGATAGTTGAACAGCAGGCGCTCAATACGTTTATCGGCGAAGGTAATATCCAGCGCCGGCAGGTTGCGCGGCTCGGTTTCGAGCACGATTTTCATCGCCGCGCGGTCGGCATCGCTGAAAAAGCCGTTATACAGCTGCGTATCGACGTTATCGGACGGCACAAACGGCTCCGCTTCGGCAAAAATCGCCACCACTTTCTCGCGTACCTGCGGATTGGCCCGCAGCAGCTGGGCGTTATCCAGACAGCGCTGGATATTGATGCCCAGCCGGTCGGCATCCTGCGGACGCAGAGTGTTTTGCTGCGCCAGCACCGGGCATTTATTCAGGTGGACCAGCTTAATCGGCACCGCGGGCAGGTCGCCCAGCTCGCTTTTCGGCGTATACAGCCGCTCGCGCAGGGTGTCGGCATCGAGCTCCAGCAGGGGAGCGATATCTCCGGCCAGGTCGACCATAATCACCGCGTTACGATTGTCCGGGTGCCACGCCAGCGGGGCCACCAGGCTGGTGTTGCCGCGCGCCGCGCCGAACATGCCGGAAACATGCACCAGCGGTTTGATTTGCGGCACGTCGATCAGCGTCGCCAGCTTGCGCTTGTTGCGGTGGGCGTAGAGATAGTCAAACAGGCGCGGCTGCTGGGTTTTCACCAGCTTCGCCATCGCGATGGTGGCGTAAACGTCGGCCATCGCGTCGTGGGCGTTGCTGTGCTCAATGCCGTTGGCGACGGTCAGATGCTCAAGGCGGAAGCTCGGTAAGCCCTCTTCGTTTTCCGGCCAGTTAATCCCTTCCGGGCGCAGCGCGTAGCAGGCGCGCATCACATCCAGCAGATCCCAGCGGGAGTTGTCGTGCTGCCAGCTCCAGGCGTAAGGATCGTAAAAATTGCGATAAAAGATATTGCGCGTCACTTCGTCATCGAAGCGCACGTTGTTGTAGCCGACGATACAGGTTTTCGGCACCGTGAACAGATCGTGAACGCGGCGGGCGAAAGCGGCTTCGTTGTCCCCCCTGGCGTTCGCCTCCTGCGGCGTTATCCCGGTGACCATGACCGCCTGCGGCTGCGGCAGATAGTCATCGGCGATCCTGCAGTATAAGACTTCGGGTTCGCCGACGATATTGAGGTCTTCATCGGTGCGAATGGCGGCAAACTGCGACGGTCGGTCGAGCGAGGGACTGGTGCCGAAGGTCTCGTAATCGTGAAATAAAAATCCGGGCTGGCTGGCGCTATCTTGCATAATCTGTTCATTATTCCTGGTGGCGAGCAGCCTTCATGGTAAACGATTTGCCGGGCCATCAGAAGGGTATCCCCTTTGTCCCTTGCCGGCGGTGTCATATTTTCTTGCAATTAAACCCTGATTTGAAACGAGAAGTTCCGTAAAAAGGACGGCGAATCTGTCAATTTAGAGGATATGCCGTTGAAAGGCCGTTTGTTTATTGCTGTATCTTTGCTCGCTGCGAGCGTTTCCTGCGCATTTGCCGCCAATGATTTTCCCGTCAACGTGACGCCTCCTTCTATTCAGGCCGGTTCCTGGGTACTGATGGATTACACCACCGGCCAGATCCTGACCGCCGGTAACGAGCATCAGCAGCGCAATCCCGCCAGCCTGACCAAACTGATGACCGGCTACGTGGTCGATCGCGCCATCGACAGCCACCGCATCACCTTTGATGACATCGTCACCGTCGGGAAAGACGCCTGGGCGCAGGGTAACCCGGTCTTTAACGGCTCTTCGCTGATGTTCCTTAAGCCCGGCGATCGGGTCAGCGTACGCGATTTAAGCCGCGGGCTGATCGTTGACTCCGGCAACGATGCCTGCGTGGCGCTGGCGGACTACGTCGCCGGCGGCCAGCCGCAGTTCGTCGCGCTGATGAACAGCTATGTGGAAAAACTGCATTTGCAGGATACCCATTTTGAAACCGTCCACGGTCTGGACGCGCCGGGTCAGCACAGTTCGGCCTACGATCTGGCGGTGCTCTCGCGGGCGATTATTCACGGCGAGCCGGACGTCTACCATATGTACAGCCAGAAGAGCCTGACCTGGAACGGCATTACCCAGCAGAACCGCAACGGTCTGCTGTGGGATAAGACCATGAACGTCGATGGTCTGAAGACCGGCCACACCTCGGGCGCTGGCTTCAACCTGATTGCCTCCGCGGTGGACGGCCAGCGCCGGCTGATTGCGGTGGTGATGGGGGCCGACAGCCCGAAAGGGCGTGAACAGCAGGCGGCGAAGCTGCTGCACTGGGGGCAGCAAAACTTCGATACCGTCCAGGTCCTGCAGGACGGCAAGCAGGTCGGCGTTGAGCGAATCTGGTATGGCGATAAAGAGCAGATTAAGCTGGGGACCGATCAGGACTTCTGGTTAGCGCTGCCGAAGTCGGAAGTCTCGCGCATTAAGGCCAAATACGTGCTGGATAACAAAGTGCTGGAAGCGCCGATAGCTGCCCACCAGCGGGTTGGCGAAATCTCCCTTTACGATGGTGATAAAGTGGTGGCCCACTGGCCGCTGGTGACGCTGGAAAGCGTTGGCAAGGGCGGCGTGCTGTCGCGCTTTAGCGATTACCTGCATCAAAAACTGTAACTTCTCCGCCGCTCCGCCCGGAGCGGCATCTCGTAGCTGTTTGATTATTATGCCGCTTCGGTTGGCGCTTCGTTTACTTTCACTCCATTACCTTACCCGGTCACCCTTCAGGAAAAAGCCTGGCGCTTGTGCGCCATAAATGGAGCTGGGAAGATGAAATACTTTGCGCGTAGTGCGCTTTCTCTGGGACTTTTCGCCGTTTTTAGCACCTCGAGTTTTGCCTCCGGCCTCGTTCTGGCCGATAACGAATTTCGCAATGATTTAGCCTGGTTATCCGACCGTGGAACCCTCTCGTTGAGCCTGTCGACCTGGCCTCTGAGCGAAGAGGAGATTAAGCGCGCGCTGGCCAACGCCCATCCAACAACGTCCGCAGAGCGGGTGGTACTGGGTCGGGTAAATCAGCGATTAAGTGCGCTGAAAGCTGACGTGCGCGTTACCGGCTACAGCTCCACTGATAAGCCGGGCACGCCGCAGGGGTTTGCCCAGTCCTACCCCGCCGACCAGTCGCTTTCTCTCGCCCTGAACAACAGCGGCGAATGGTGGGATCTGCACCTGCAGGGCAATGTTGAAGGCAACAAGCGCATCAGTAACGGCTCAAGCGTGAACGCCAACGGCGCATACGGCGCGGTAAAGCTGTGGAATCAGTGGCTGGCGTTCGGGCAAATTCCGCAGTGGTGGGGGCCTGGCTATGAAGGTAGCCTGATCCGCTCCGATGCCGCGCGACCGATGACCGGTTTTCTGCTGCAGCGTGCCGAACAGCGCGCGCCGGAAACCTCATGGCTAAGCTGGATTGGCCCCTGGCAGTACCAGCTTTCCGCCAGCCAGATGAACCAGTACGCAGCCGTACCGCATACCAAAATCTTCGGCGGTCGCCTGACTTTTTCACCGCTCACCTCGCTGGAGCTGGGAGCCTCGCGCGTTATGCAGTGGGGCGGCGAAGGGCGGCCTTCCTCATTCAGCAGCTTCTGGGACGGCCTGACCGGCAATGATAACACCGGCGACTCGGCCGACGATCCCGGCAACCAGCTGGCCGGTTTTGATTTCAGGCTGAAGCTGGCGCCCACCCTCGGCTGGCCGGTGAGCATTTACGGCCAGATGATCGGCGAGGATGAAGCCGGATATTTACCCTCGGCGCACCTCTATCTTGGCGGCGTGGAAGGGCATCACCAGTGGAACAGCAATGCGGTTAACTGGTATCTGGAAGCCCACGATACCCGCTCGAACATGGGGCGCACCAATTACATCTATAACCACTTTATCTATAAAGACGGCTACTACCAGCAGGGCTATCCGCTGGGCGATGCGATGGGCGGTGACGGGCGTTTATATGCCGGTAAGGTGGAGCTGGTGACCGAAGAGAATCAGCGCTGGAGCGCGCGGCTGGTCTACGCTGAGGTCAATCCGAAGAACCAGCGAATCAATAAAGCCTTCCCGCGCGCCGATACGCTGAAGGGCGTACAGCTGGGCTGGAGCGGCGATGTTATGCCGACGGTACGCCTGAATACCTCCGTGTGGTACACCGACGCTAACCACAGCGCCAGCGACGATGTCGGGGCCAGCATTGGCGTTGAGCTGCCGTTCAGTTTATAACCGGATGGCGGTGGTTTTTTACTCTTCTTGCCGCGCGGATTTGTGAATTGCCGCACATACTATGGCTGATAGTACTGCTAATTTATGTGTATATATATGGGTCTTCCCCGATCATGGTGGGAAGGCTCAGAACGCCATATTCAGCTTCCCATAGTGGAACATCACTCCCAGCTTAAAGCGCTCCCGGTTTCGGTATCCCCTCGCTTTTATCCTCAACAGCCTGATCTTGCTGTTTAGTGCTTCCGCATTTCCGTTTGATACACCGTGGCGCATGGCGTTCAGGATGCCGTACAGCCTTTTCCCTATCGTTTTGGCCGCGTTCTTCATCATGGGGACATCACTGTTAGCCGCCAGCGCCAGCCATCTCTGCCAGTCATCGCGTCTTTCCTCGCTCCATGACCTGTTCCAGATATCCTTTGCCAGCTCTTTCAGCGCCCAGCACTGGCTTGTCAACTTCATCTGTGCACGCAGCCATATCAGCTTTTCCTGCCTGGATTCGGTCATCCACTTATCGCTGTACTGC
>NZ_ALNJ01000138.1:0-48675 GCF_000293135.1 Klebsiella sp. OBRC7
ACCTTTCCATTTATTGCTTTCCCATGAAGTTGTTAAATTATTATTAGAAATAGTACTCTTACAAAACTCGATAAACTTAATAACATTATCGTGAGGGTTGTTTTTATTGCTTGGTTCAAAAATAAATATATTGTTCATAATGCTCTCCAGGGATTGAATTTTTTACACGTTAAACATTTCAAATCCTCTTTCGTATCTTCCAATAAGAAAAATGCATCTGAAACATACTTGATAAAAAAGTTCTTGTTTTCTTCAATCTCTATGCCCATAAGTATATTAGATAAGGGGTTAAAAAACGCACTTAGTCTCTTATCGATGTCATAAACGTTGTCAGGATTATTTTTTATATATATCATAGAAGAGTTTACTGATTTATGATCTAACGCTTTAGCAATCACCTCAATTGAGGCTCCTTCATTAGCCAGTCGACTTCCTAACGTATATCTGAATCTTCTAGCATTAAGTTCTATATAGCTGTTAGTCCTTTCTGACCTAACATCGAATTTTGACGGAAAGTGTTTTAATAGTTTTGACATAACTGAATTTTTCATATGGAAAAAATCTGTTGTTAAATCATATAAAAAATCCTCAATCCTTTTTGTTTCCGTAATCTTATCTAAATTCATGAAGATTGGTAATTCGCCTCTATAGTTACTAATCCCAACACTGAATTTATCTTCAACAAACGCCTGATTTTGATTAATTAGCATTGATAAGCTGTCATATAAGAACGGTTCTATCATAACCATGTTAAATTCTTTTCTGAAACATTTTCTTTGTTTTACTTTTGGTACATTCAAAAAGCACCCTCTCTCATTTTTAATGAGATCTTTAGCTTTTAGAGATATTAATTGTAATGGCCTTCTTCCTGTTATTGCCAGCAAAAGGATATAACAATACAAAAAGCATTGAATTTTCTTCTCATGATAAAATTTTCCAACGGCGTTAATGATGTTATTGAATTCCGTTTCAGTTAAAGGTCCTTTATTTGGATCTCGTCTTTTAACTGCATCTCCTGTTTGGTTTGGAATGATTTTTATTTTCTCCAGCATTCTAATGGCAGTCGCTTCTACCCCAGGGTAATTGAGATTTTTCCATTTAATGATGAAAGCCTTAATTAAGTTTAGTTTGTAGTTTCTTTCTGAACCTAAATAAACATTCAATTGATATATTGCTTTGTCATCAATCGTATCGATGGTTATTGCACCAAACCACTTATAAAATAGAGTGTTAATATTTTGTATATAAAAAGAACTATATTCAGACGCATAGTAAGCTAATGTTTTTAAGTAGCTAAGTTTCATTTTTGTAGGCATTATATCTACAACTTTATGAGGGTATACGCAGTTTTCTTTATCAAGTTGCCATTTCTTATCTGACAGTTTGAAACTATATCTATTCATCTTAGCAAAAAAAATTTGCTCACTTTCAATACATTTGATTTCCACATTAAACCCCACTAATTATTTTACTTACTGATTTATAGACCTTTAGGACGACATCCTTCTCTTGTTGGGATATATATTTAAAATTGTATCTATCACACATGATTGACTCCTTTGACCAACCCATTAGATAATTCCTTAAATCTTTCCTTCTACTATATTCTAATTCAGCGCCTTCTATTCCTTTAGAATACATATAATTCCAAGAGTGCCTTAACCTATGACCTGAAAGATTATATAGCTTTGGACTTGCTCGTTTCAGTGTTGATATCACCTTCTCATAAGCTGAAATGCTTAAGGGTTCTCCTGCGTTTTTTCCGGTGCAATGAGCCACCAATAAGAAATTATGCTTTTTCCTTTTTGTCATTTTTTCCCTGCTATTGCTTATGTAATCAAAAATTTCACTGGCTAACTCATCAGATAACGGAATAACCCTTTCTCCAGTCTTTACTAATGGTTGATAAGATCTTCCATCTTCTTTTGAATCATGTCTTCTGACTACACTTAAAGTGTTGTCTCTGAGATCAAAATCATCTATTTTAAGATTGAGCAACTCTCCAGCCCTTAAACCTAAATTTAAGAGCAAGGTAAATATTAGTCTGTTCCTGACCTGTACTTCCTTATGGAAAGGGTTTTCAATCCCGCCAATTTCCAATAGACGGAAAAGCACATTGATCTCTTCTTCGTTTAACGATTTTTCAGATATTTCATTCATATTCAATGAACTGTTTCTTGGAATATGTGCTCTGATACTTTCAATAAATACTTCTACTTCATACTTTGCATGAATCCCCTTTGACGAATGAACTAATCCACATAACCACTTAAGGTAGCGTGAAAAAACGTGTACTCTATAACTAAAGGTTCTCTTCGCAATAAACTTATTACTTGCTGATTTTATATTTATAATTTTTTGTCTATCGAATCTTTGTTTCGCATATCTTACCAGATCATCTATTTCTGCAACACTGAGATACTTTTTAAGCTCAATTCTCTCAACTATATTAATTTTCCTACTATCTAAGAAATTACTAAAAATTAGTAAGTTAGTTGCAACTATTTCCATAGTTGAGGCGGTTGCGCCTCTATTTCTTATGTCTGTAGTAAGAAATAGATTTTGATAGTAAGCTGGTAAATTACTATTTTTATCAAGGATCAGGCATCCTCGCTCCCCATTACTCATGATGAATTTCTTTACTTTATATCCCATTTTGACCTCATTCTTTACAAATTAATATCACTCTCACTTATTAAATATATTCCAATTCAAAATAATTCAAATTTTTTACAATGACTTTAGTTTATTTGGTATATATATTAATGGCTTGAAAAAAAATATTTGACGTCAAATAAACAGGTACGGCTAGTAAAAAGTATCCATACCCGATATTAAGAAAACCATCTCTAAACCTTATAGCAAAAGCTCTGCCAGAAAAAAAGTAAAGAATTCCGTTAAATATAGTAATTTTTTAGATTTAAACTTTACAAAACCTCGTTTTTTTTGAAACTCAGTCAGTGAACTTATAAGGCCTATAAATTTATTTTCTTAATATTATTAAAAGTTAAAAGATCGATGTAGCAACATTCCTCTTAAGCAACATGCTTTCTTGAATTCTCTATAGTTAATTGAATCCATTCATCGATTTCGCTTTCGATAAAAGCAATAGCACGAATACCGATCTTTACAGGCTGTGGAAACCGATTTTGGCTGATAAGACGATAAATCCAAGCCTTACCAAATCCGGTTTTATTCATCACTTCTGACAGGCGGATAAGACGTGTGCATGGCTGATTCATGGTATTTCCCTCATCTATGTTGACGGAAATGAATATACGATTGAATCACCAGCAAAAAGAGCGACCTTCAGATCGCCAAGGGTATGGATATCAGTCTTTATCAGAATCCGCGATTTTCATCACGTCTGAAACTCTGATGTTTTTGAGATGACTGTTTTTGTTGATGAACAGATGGAACTGACGGATGAAAGGTATACTGGCTGCTTTTATCGCCAGTGGTCTGTCTGTGTCCCGAATTTGGTGATTGAGGCGGGTCTGTTCTTCATCATCATCGTCGGTGTAAAGGAGGCGTGAAAGTCGATCTTCTGATATGCGAACCTTGTGCAGAGTAGACCATACAAGGATGTCAATCATGGGTATGAGTCTGTAGTTGATGATTTTCTTGATGGTTCCATAGCCAAACCTGATCGAATCAGATGTATCGGCTTCAATGCCCCGTACTTTACGCCATTGAGGTAGCGCGGCTTTCAAAGATTCAGCTATTTCCTCATCAGTTCCATTCGCAAGGTCTATTTCGACCATGACAGTATCTCTGAACAGCTTAGGGAGAGCTTCGGATACAGGGCTATCGAGAAATTCACGGTTAACCGAATACTCATCACTTCCATCCCAGAAAAATAATGAATTCCGTAATCCAACGATGCTGAGCTGAGCCAGCCGTTCTGTCGTGGTCAAAAAGAAATGTGGGGGTTGGTAAAGGGTGTCCTCTCTCGTGAGGTATCCGAGATGTTGCTCTGTAATAAGAAACGGTTTTCCGCTGAAAATTCGGTCAATATAGAGGTTCACGGCTTTCGCTTCGAATTCCTCATGATAAGGCTTAAAGAACAGTGTCCTTGCAAGCAGCTCATGGTAAAGCTGTATGAGAGTCAGATCTTCAAATCCTCGATAGGTATTGATATCCAACCATTTTTTAACTTCTTTGGTGTGTTCCGTTGACCAGTTTCTCATGATTGCCATTTGGTGCCTTTGTTATTCCATTCAGAAATGGATAGTTGAACTCATCTGAGCGACCAGAAGCAATAATTATAAAAAATGCAGTCATAAAAAAGAGCTACGCTCTACCGAGACATAGCCCTTAGTTCAGCATCAGCTTCCTCTATGCACGTCGATTAAACGTCCCATGCATCACATTGCCACCATTCTCAAGGCTATCCATATAGTCAGCATACCATTGCAGCATCTCACGTCTGCCATCAAGATATTGCGCATGGTTATAGGTACCACGGATAGCATTCTTATCAAGATGCGCAAGCTGGGTTTCAATCCATGCGGTGTTGTAGCCTTGTTCATGAAGAACGGTGCTCATGGTATGACGGAATCCATGCCCCGTAACGCGGCCGGTATAGCCAATTCGCTTAAACACCTGATTGATACTGGCTTCGCTCATTGTTTTACTTGGATCATTACGACCGGGGAACATTAGATGAAAATTACCAGTCATTGCCCTGATTTTTTCAATAATTTCCAATGCCTGCACGGATAACGGAACAATATGAGGACGCCGCATTTTCATGCGTTCGGCAGAAATTTCCCATAACCCTTTATCAGTATAAATTTCAGACCATAACGCACCACGTAATTCACCCGTTCGAACACCAGTGATGATCATTAGTCGGGCGGCTAACACTACCAACTCACTACCAGAGTAGCCAGCAAGGGCTTTAAAAAAGGCTGGAAGCTCCTCAATGGTCAGGAATGGATAATGTTTAGACTCATGCCCCTGCATAGCACTGGTGAGATCTGGTGCGGGGTTATACTCGGCTCTGCCTGTAACTATGGCGTAGCGAAACACTTCACCACACCGCTGACGTACTTTCTTAGCTTTCTCAGTCGCACCTCGCTCTTCCATCTTTTTAAGCACGTTAAGCAATTCCAACGGCTTGATGTCTGCAACAGGACGTTGACCGATGAACGGGAAGACATCTTTGTTGAAGGCTTCAAGAATGTCAGAGGCATATCCCGCAGACCATTTCTTCACTTTCATGTTGTGCCATTCGAGCGCAATTTGCTGAAAGGTGTTTTTTACTTCTTCGATTTGGGCTAGTTTGCTTTCTTTCTTAAACGCACTCGGATCAACGCCATTAACCAGCAGCTTTTTAGCATCATCTCTTTTGCTTCTGGCATCAGCTAAGGTAATGGTCGGGTAAACACCAAACACCACACGTTTTTCTTTACCTGCGATACGGTATTTCATGCGCCAGCTTTTGGTGCCGTTAGGGAACACCTCCAGATACATGCCCCCACCATCTGCTAACTTATAGGGTTTATCTTTAGGCTTGGCAGTCTCGACCTGTCTGGCATTGAGCTTCATTTGGGGGCATCTCCTCTAGACCGAATACAACATGCCCCCACCGATGCCCCCAACTCACCGTAGATTTTCGTGAACGTGAGTAGACGAGCAGAGACAACAAGGGCCGTGAAACGGCGTATTATAAGGATTTAAAGGGTGTTTGAGTAGACTTAGGGAGACGTTAAAATAGGTAGGATGGTGCCGATAATAGGAGTCGAACCTACGACCTTCGCATTACGAATGCGCTGCTCTACCAACTGAGCTATATCGGCCCTGCAAGATGTGCTGACGAGCGTAAGCACGGGATAGAAGGTTAAAACTAAGTGGGTGATGCGTCAATGCCCTTGCGAATCAAACGGCTACTTTTGCATCACCCAATTGGCATTAAGAACGAATGGTATCGTCGCCGAAACCAATCCACTTATAGGTTGTCAGGGCTTCCAGGCCCATCGGGCCGCGCGCGTGCAGCTTCTGGGTGCTGACCGCCACTTCCGCACCGAGGCCAAACTGGCCGCCGTCGGTAAAGCGGGTAGAGGCGTTGACGTACACCGCCGAGGAATCCACCTCGTTGATAAAGCGGTTCGCGTTGCCCAGGGTGCGCGTCAGGATGGCGTCGGAATGCTGGGTGCCGTGCTCGCGAATATGCGCTACCGCTTCATCCTGATCGGCCACCACCTTCACGTTCAGATCCAGCGACAGATACTCATTGTCATACTGCTCCGCTTTCACCGGCTCTACGCTGGCCGGGCCGTTTTGCAGCGCGGGCAGGGAGGCCGCATCGGCGTGCAGGCTAACGCCGCTTTCCGCCATCTGCTTGCTCAGCGCGGGCAGGAAGCGTTCGGCGATATCCTGATGCACCAGCAGCGTTTCGACCGAGTTACAGGCGCTCGGGCGCTGCACTTTGGCGTTAACGATAATCTTCAGCGCTTCGGCCACGTCGGCGGAGTGGTCGATATAAATATGGCAGACGCCGATACCGCCGGTGATCACCGGGATCGTCGACTGCTCGCGGCAAAGCTTATGCAAACCTGCGCCGCCGCGCGGGATCAGCATATCGATATACTTATCCATCTTCAGCATCTCGCCGACCAGCGCGCGATCCGGGCTCTCAATCGCCTGCACGGTGGCCGCCGGTAAGCCGCACTCCTGCAGCGCCTGCTGAATTACTTTCACCGTGGCGGCGTTGGTGCGCCAGGTCTCTTTACCGCCGCGCAGAATCGCCGCGTTGCCGGTTTTCAGGCACAAAGAGGCGACGTCGACGGTCACGTTCGGACGGGCTTCATAAATTACGCCCACCACGCCCAGCGGCACGCGGCGACGCTCAATGCGCAGGCCGCTGTCCAGCAGACCGCCGTCGATCACCTGACCGACCGGGTCCGCCAGGCTGCAGACCTGACGAACATCGTTAGCAATCCCGCTCAGGCGCGCCGGGTTGAGCGCCAGGCGGTCAAGCAGCGCCTCGCTCAAACCGTTGGCGCGCGCTTCCGCCAGATCCTCAGCGTTAGCCCGCAGGATCGCGTCGGTCTGCGCTTCAAGATAGTCGGCAATCTTTTCCAGCACCCGGTTCTTTTCGCGGCTGGAAAGCTGCGCGAGTTTGTACGAGGCCGCTTTGGCAGCAATGCCCATTTGTTCCAGCATTTTCAGCTCCTTAACGGATAATCATGTCGTCACGGTGGACGGCGACCGGGCCGTATTCATAGCCCAGAATGGCATCGATCTGCTGCGAGTGCTGCCCGGCGATGCGGCGCAGCGCATCGCTGTTATAGCGGCTGACGCCGTGGGCGATATCGCGGCCTTCAAGGCTGCGAATGCGGATCACTTCACCGCGCGAGAAGTTGCCGGTGATGGTTTTAATCCCTTTCGGCAGCAGGGAGCTGCCGCGTTCGAGAATTGCCTGGGTCGCGCCGGCGTCCACGGTAATTTCGCCCGCCGGCGGCGCGCCGAAAATCCAGCGCTTGCGGTTTTCCAGCGGCGATTCCTGGGCGTGGAAGCGGGTCCCGACGGAGATGCCCTCCATCACGTCGCCAATCACCCCCGGACGGCTACCGGCGGCGATAATGGTATCGATGCCCGCGCGGCAGGCGACGTCGGCCGCCTGCAGTTTGGTACCCATACCGCCGGTACCTAAACCGGACACGCTATCGCCCGCGACGGCGCGCAGGGCGTCATCGATGCCGTAAACGTCTTTAATCAGCTCGGCCTGCGGGTTGTTGCGCGGGTCGGCGGTGAACAGGCCCTGCTGATCGGTCAGCAGCAGCAGTTTATCGGCGCCGGCGAGGATCGCCGCCAGCGCCGAAAGATTATCGTTATCGCCGACTTTAATCTCGGCGGTCGCCACGGCGTCATTTTCATTAATGACCGGCACGATATTGTTATCCAGCAGCGCGCGCAGGGTATCGCGGGCGTTGAGAAAACGCTCGCGGTCTTCCATATCGGCGCGGGTCAGCAGCATCTGGCCGACGTGAATACCATAAATAGAAAACAGCTGTTCCCACAGCTGGATAAGACGGCTCTGGCCGACCGCCGCCAGCAGCTGTTTCGACGCAATGGTCGCAGGCAGTTCCGGGTAGCCGAGGTGCTCACGTCCGGCGGCGATCGCCCCGGAAGTGACTATCACAATTCGATGACCCATCGCGTGCAGCTGCGCGCACTGGCGCACTAATTCAACGATATGGGCGCGGTTCAGGCGGCGGGATCCGCCCGTTAAAACACTGGTGCCCAGTTTTACCACCAGCGTCTGGCTATCACTCATGATTCTCTGCCGTTCAAAAAGGAGTTTCGATATCGAGTTGATGTTGTAACAGGAGTCAGCCCGCTTGCCAACACCTGGCGTGGTGGACGAACCACTTCCTTGCGCGGATCGGGCATTCTGGCGGGGAAGTGTGACAAATTCATGACGGAAATAATTTAATACCCTTTTTTAGAAAAAGTTCCATATTGTCATAAATTTTTAATATTAGAGCGTTAAAAAACCTGCAGTTTTTGACGGGGCTTCCGCCCGGAATTGATTAGCGCGTATAAATAAATCACCAGGACTGAATAATGAAAAAGAGCTCACTGGCATTAATGATGATGGGTCTTATTGCTTCTTCGGCTACGCAGGCGGCAGAAGTTTATAATAAAAATGGCAATAAACTGGACGTCTACGGCAAAGTCAAAGCGATGCACTATATGAGCGACTATGACAGCAAAGATGGCGACCAGACCTACGTTCGTTTCGGCATCAAAGGCGAAACGCAGATTAACGACGATCTGACCGGCTACGGCCGCTGGGAATCGGAGTTCTCCGGCAACAAAACTGAAAGCGACTCTTCGCAGAAAACGCGTCTGGCGTTCGCCGGCGTGAAAGTCAAAAACTACGGTTCATTTGACTATGGTCGTAACCTCGGCGCGCTGTACGACGTTGAAGCCTGGACCGATATGTTCCCGGAATTCGGCGGCGACTCTTCCGCGCAGACCGATAACTTTATGACCAAACGCGCCAGCGGCCTGGCAACCTACCGCAATACCGACTTCTTCGGCGTGGTGGATGGCCTGGACCTGACCCTGCAATATCAGGGGAAAAACGAAGGCCGTGAAGCCAAGAAACAGAACGGCGACGGCTTCGGTACCGCCTTAAGCTACGATTTCGGCGGCAGCGACTTCGCCGTCAGCGCGGCCTACACCAGCTCCGATCGCACGAACGATCAGAACCTGCTGGCCCGCGGCACGGGTAAAAAAGCGGAAGCCTGGGCGACCGGCCTGAAATATGACGCCAATAATATCTACCTGGCGACCATGTATTCAGAAACCCGCAAAATGACGCCAATCAGCGGCGGTTTTGCCAATAAAGCGCAGAACTTTGAAGCCGTGGCGCAGTACCAGTTCGATTTCGGCCTGCGTCCGTCCCTGGGCTACGTGCTGTCAAAAGGCAAGGATATTGAGGGCGTGGGGAGCGAAGACCTGGTCAACTACATTGACGTTGGCGTGACCTATTACTTCAACAAAAACATGAACGCCTTTGTGGATTACAAAATCAACCAGCTGAAGAGCGATAATAAGCTCGGGATCAACGATGACGATATCGTCGCTGTCGGTATGACCTACCAGTTCTAAGCTGTCGCCGGTAAAAAACAATAAAGCCGCCGTGGTGACAGGGCGGCTTTATTCTTGCTGATTAACGGTTTTTCGCCAGATGCAAATTATCGTTATTCATCGTGATCTGCGCGTTATATTCCTTCGGCAGGCGGCGCGCCTGATAAAATACCGATTGCCAGTACGGATTATCCAGCGAAGAGCGCATCACGCCCTGGCTGGTGGAGGCATGGAGGAAATTACGGTCGGTATCATAGAAGCCGACGTGCATGCCGCCTTTAATGCGGAAGAAAACCAAATCTCCCGGCCGCAGCTGCCGCGGGCTCACGCGTTCTCCCATATGCAGCAGTTCGCGGGTGGTGATGCGCTCCATCGGCAGGTTGAAGCGATCTTTGAGCGTACGCCAGACAAACCCGGAGCAGTCGACCCCGCTTTGCTCCGTCCCGCCCCACTCGTAGGGCGTTCCCTCCCAGGTATGCATCTGATCGTGCAGCGCGGCGATCACCGGGATCAGATCGTCAGAACCTCCGTCGATGGTCGCGTGGCTACTCTGGGCGGCGGTTTTATGCGGTTTCGATGAGGATGAACATCCTGCCAAAAGCAAAAAAGGAACCAATAATAGCGCGTGAGAGAGTCTGGGCTTCATATCATTGTTTTTCGTCACTGAAAACGGGCCGTGATATTTTATAGCCGATTCGCTACGGCCTCAGAATGACCAAAAGCAAAATTTACGAAACCTTACGTAAATAATATAGGTCGGATACGCGGTGAACATCGGCGGTCTTTATTTTGGCCGGGAGCGCCTCATTTGCCATTAATAAATTTTTTCTCTGTGAAACAATATTTCACAAACATCCACGCGTCGCGCGTCTGTTCCGCTTCAGCGCAAGGTGAAAGATCCTCATCATCCCGCCATTGCGCCGCCACGCTGCCCTCCAGTACTTTTGTACCCTAAAAAAGAGAGTGGGGCGGGCTAATGCATCCGGATTTTCGCCAACTGCGCAACTTTGTCGCGTTAGTTGAATACGGCAGTTTTAATCGCGCGGCGGAGGCGGTGTGCCTGTCGCAGTCGGCGTTCAGCCGCAGCATTCAGGCGCTGGAGCAGAGCGTCGGCCATCCGTTATTCGATCGCCAGAGCAAGCTACCGACGCTCACCCTGCACAGGCAAAAGCTGCTGCCCGGCCCCCGCCGTGAGGCTGATTCCGACCGCCATCGGCGAGTTTCACCGCTTTTGCCGCAGGCGAGGGTGCGCTTTCAGATTGATAACTGGCTGGCTCTGCATCAGGATCTGGCGACTACGGCGGGCTGGCGTGTGCCGGTCCGCCGTTTATCTGGCGGATAAACGCCATCGGCGAATAGCCCATCGCTTTGCGGAACATCGCGGTAAAGGCGGCCGGATACTCATAGCCCAGACTGAGCGCGACTTCGGTAACCGAACGCCCCTCACGCAGCGCCGTCATGGCGTACATCAGGCATGCCTGCTGGCGCCAGTCACAAAACGCCATCCCGGTCTCCCGGCGAAACAGACGATTAAACGTGCGTACGCTTTTACTCAGTTTTTGCGCCCACTGCTGCGGCGTACTGCGGATGCTCGGCTGGCGCTGAAAATCGCCGCATAGCGCCGCGAGGTGGCTGTTCTGCGGAAGTGGCGTAAACATCGGCAGCGGCGCGGCGGCGCGCAGTTCATGGAGCAGCAGCGCAATCAGGGCGGCATCGCGCCCGCTCTCGTCATACAGCAGCGGTAGCTGACAGGCGGCCAGCAGCAGCTGATGGGTCAGCGGAGAAACCTGTAAGACTTCGCAGCGTTCGCTTTCCCGCGGGGCGACCCGCGCGTCAATATACAGGCTGTGGGTGCTGACGCCGGGCATCCAGACGCGATGCGGTTTCGTCGCCGGGATCCAGACCCCGCTGAACGGCGGCACCAGCCACTGGCCGTCGTCCGTTTCGACCTTCATTAATCCGTGCATGGCGTACAGAAACTGCGCCCGGCGGTGGCTATGTCGCTCCAGAAGCGTGTTGGGCGGATAGTCGCTGCCCAGCGCCAGCACCCGGCGAGGAAGATGGTCGACGTCATTAATCGCAACGTTGCGCATGAAGATAGCCCTGGCTGAAATTCGTAATAGATTGGCTTTAAAGCGTAAGCCGGCCACGGCGTTATTCTATATCGTTACCTCCTTTTGTGGAGGAGTGCGAATGAGCGACTGGCTTTTTCTGTGCGGCATACTTTCCGGCGTGACCACCTGGCTCTTTGGCTTCGGCGGCGGTTTCGTCACCGTCCCGCTGCTCTATCTCCTGGTGACCGGCGCGTGGGGCGCGCAAAGCGTCGTCGGGCAACAGGCGATGCACATCGCCGTCGCCACCTCGGCGCTGGTCATGCTTTGCTCCGCGCTGCTGGCGAGCTGGCAACACGCGCGTACCGGTACCCTCTGCTGGCGCCGCTTATGGGCCATGCTCACCGGCATTGCCGTTGGCGGAACGGCGGGCGCGCTGCTGGCGCTTGAGGCGAGCGGGGCGTGGATCCGCTGGCTGTTCGTTATCTACCTGCTGGCAACCGTTGCCGATTGCTACCTTCGCGCCGGATTTATGACCCCGCCATCCCGCCGGGTGATACCGACGGTGCCGCATGAGCTAACGGTAGGGGGGATCATTGGCCTGATCGCCTCTTTTCTCGGCGTGGGTGGAAGCGTGATGACCGTCCCTCTGATGCGCCGTCGCGGCGTGCTGATGGCTGAAGCGGCGGGGATGGCCAACGCGCTGACGCTGCCGCTGGCGGCAACGGCGACGCTAACCTGGCTGTTGATGGCCTGGCTGTCGCCGGTGGCGTTACCGAATGGGTTTGTCGGCAATATCTGGCTGTCGGCGGCGGCGCAGCTGGTGGTGGGAAGCTGGCTGGGGTTAAAAATCGCCTCCCGCTGGCTGGCGCGTTTACCGGACCGCTGGCATGTGCGAATTTATCCGCTATTGCTGATTGCCGTGCTGCTGGTGATGAGCGTGTGGGGATAATGAGGGACGCGGCGCTGCGCATCCATCCGAGAGTAGCCCGGGTCATTCTGCTGTCATTTTTCTTGCGCATGCTCTCGCGAGGCACCGTGGCCGATAAGGGAAAATAAACGATGGGTAAAACGCTGACCATTTTCGATCTGGATAATACGTTAATTAAGGGCGACAGCAGTACGCTATGGAGCCGCTTTATGGTGCGCGAAGGCTGGGTAAACGATCCCGATTACCTGGCGCGGGAAGCGAGGCTGATGGACGACTACGACCGCGGCGAAATGAATATTGCCGATTATGTGGCTCTGATTCAGGCGCCGCTGATTGGCGTCGCAAAGCGGGACGTGGACGCGCTGCTGGCGCGCTGCGTGCGCGACGAGATTA
The DNA here is from genome assembly GCF_000293135.1 of Klebsiella sp. OBRC7. Lineage (NCBI taxonomy): Bacteria > Pseudomonadati > Pseudomonadota > Gammaproteobacteria > Enterobacterales > Enterobacteriaceae > Klebsiella > Klebsiella sp. OBRC7. Next base: position 12,982 of record NZ_ALNJ01000138.1, read on the forward strand.
TGCCGCGCGTGTATCCCCAGGCGTGGGATCTGATTCGGACTTTACAGGCTAAGGGCGAGCAGATGCTGGTGATCTCGGCCTCGGTCAGCCTGCTGGTGCAGGCGGTGGCGGCGCAGCTGGGTATCGAACAGGCGCTGGGGATTGACGTTGAGATGGCCGACGGCGGCTATAGCGGCGTGATTGCCGGTACGCCAAGCTATCAGCAGGGGAAGGTGTTGCGCCTGGCGCAGTGGCAACAGGCGCATCCTGAATACTCGGGGGAGGTGACCTTTTACACCGACTCGATCAACGACCTGCCGCTGTGCCTGCATGCCGATCGCGTACGGCTGGTCAATCCGTGCCCGCAGCTGGCGGCGGCGAACGCGCAGCACCGGTGGCCGGTGCTGGCGTGGCGGCTGTGATTTTTCCCCCGGGTCGCGGCGTAAACGCCTTACCCGGGCTACTTTTCGTGCCGTTTGGGTAGCCTGGACAGGTGCGCAGCACCGCCTCCGGGGAAAAAACTAATCAGCTTTAAACAGCGGCACCACGCTGCCGCCGATATAGCGGCGGCGCAGCCAGGCGGACAGCGTATCCATCGCCATCACCACCGCCACCAGCAGCAGGGTAATAAACATCACTACGTCCCAGTTCCACAGACGCATATTTTCCGCATAAATCAGGCCAATGCCTCCCGCGCCGACAAAGCCGAGCACCGCGGCGGAACGGGTATTCGATTCAATCTGATACAGGCTCAGCGCCAGGAACGTTGGGAAAGACTGGGTAAAAATGCTGAAACGGTGCTTCTGCAAACCGTTCGCCCCCACCGCCGTCAGGCCGCGTCCCGGCGAGCGGTCAACCGCCTCGTGCCCCTCAGCGTACAGTCGGCCCAGCAGCCCGGTATCCTGCATAATTATCGCCAGCACCCCGGCCAGTGGCCCGAGCCCCACGGCGCGGACAAAAATCAGCCCCCAGATAGCCATATCGATACCGCGCAGCACGTCGAACAAGCGGCGCATCAGCAGAGCGATCGTTCCCGGAATCAGGCCGCGCATAATATTACGCGCCGCCAGAAACGAGAGCAGCAGGGCGATGACCGTCGCGGTAAGCGTCCCGGCGAAAACAATCGCCAGGGTAATGGCGATTTGCGTGAAGTAATAGCGAAACGGCCAGTTGAAAAAGTCGTGCCAGACGAACATCCGTAGCAGATAGCGGCTGATTTGCTGCAGCCCCGTGGTGAGTTGCTCGCCGCTGATGCCGAACTGCATAAAGAACCAGACATAGTAGAGGACGCTGGCCAGCGCAAGCAGGCCGACGTAGCGCAGATAGCGCCCCTGGGTCTGGTATAAATGCCGATGCTGGCGACGGCTGGCGGCGATATCCGGTTGATTTTGCCACTGACTCATTTTTTCCCCTCCAGAACCCACTGCCGCAGGCGGCCGGATAGCATATCCAGCAGCGATACCACGATAATAATCAACAGCAGCGTAATGCTGACCTGATCGTACCGGTCCAGTTTGATATTGGTCATCAGCTCCTGGCCAATGCCGCCCGCGCCCACCAGCCCGAGGATCGTTGAGGAGCGGAAGTTAATTTCGAGGCGCATAAAGCCGTAGGAGAGAAAGATGGGTTTCACCTGCGGCCACAGGGCAAAGCGGATACGCTGCAGATGCGACGCGCCGCAGGCGGCCAGGCCGCGTACCGGTTTATCCTGGGCGCTCTCTACCGCTTCATAGAACAGCTTGGTCAGGCTACCGATGGTATGGAGCATTAATGCCAGAAAGCCGGGGATCGCCCCGATACCAAAAGCCATCACGAAGATCACCGCCCACGCCAGCTCCGGCATAGTGCGCAGAAAAGCCACCAGCACGCGGACGGCAAAACGCAGCGGGGCAGGGGACCAGGCGTTGTTGGCCGCAACGAACGCCAGCAGGGTGGCAATCGCCACCGCCACCAGCGTGGACGCCAGCGCCAGCTGCAGCGTTTCCCAGATAAGCGGCAGCTGAATGGGCAGACGATAGCCCCAGTAAGCCAGAGAGCCTTTAGTGTGCGAATCGGCAAACAGGTCGGTGACGTGCAGCGTCGGCAGCGTCTCGAACATGTAATCGAGAAAATTGGGCAGCGAGTGCCAGATAGTAAAGAGATTAAACTCGGCCATACTGCCCGCGGCAAAATAGAGCGCCAGCAGCAGCAGGGACCAGCTAAAGGTGTCGCGCTTTTGCCGCGAGCGGACCTGCTGGTAATAGCGTTCGAATTCGGTATGGGTATTATTCATGCGTCGCTGTGTCTTCAACGAGTCGCCGCCGCCCGCGAGACTGGCCGGACGACGGCGTCAGGGCGGGATTAACGCGCGGTAACCAGTTCGCGTTTCATATCAATGATTTGCTGGAAATCGGCTACGCTGCCCGGGCCGATATGCTGCGTGCCGCCCATCGCTTTGATAAAGCAGGCGTGATCGTCGGTATCCAGCTTTTTAATCGCGGTGACGACTTTGGCCTTAAAGTCAGCAGGCAGGGAATTGCTGACCAGGATTGGGCCGTTCGGGATCAGCGGCGATTGCCATATAATGCGGATTTGCTTCATCAAATCCGGATGATCCATGCGAATCAGTCGGTTGAAGGCGCCGACGCTGTAGCCGCTATTATAATCACCCACCATCGAGGTCCAGGTCACCGCGCCGGCAAACTGACCGTTCAGCACGCCCAGAATATCCTGCTCGTGGCCGCCGGAGAAGGTCACGCTGGAGAAGAAGTTATTATATTTATTATCCGACGTGCCGCCGAACTGCTGTTTAAAGGCGTGGTTGGGAATTAAAAAGCCGGAAGTGGAGTCCGGATCGGCGAAGCCAAACGCTTTGCCTTTCAGATCTTCTAACTTTTTATACGGACTGTCGGCTTTGACAATCACCACCGAGTGATAGCCGCGGGATTGATCTTTATCATCTACGGCAATCCCGACAATATCGACGGCTTTAGGGTTGTTAATATAAACGGAAGCGTATGATGACGGCGACATACTTAAGACCACGTCAACTTTTCCGCCCAGCAATCCCTGAATCACGCCGGAATAGTCGGAAGAGTTACGTAATTTTGTATCGACCTTCAGCTCCTTATCAAGAAACTGTTTAACGCACTGGTTATCACCAATTTGTTGGGTTGCGTTCTGACCGCCAAGGATGCCCAGATTTAATTCCTTCGGTTGTTCAGCAGCGCTTGCCTGCCACGCCATCATAATGCCTGCAACCGCTGCGGATAAACGAACTGCGCCAGTGATGTACTTTTTCATTATTTTGCCCGTGTGAGTGAAATTTAATGCAATTGGCTAATTTCATCGCCGTACAGCCGATGCAGAATATCCTGATTCAGCTGCGTGGGATGATCGTCAAAAATAATCTTGCCCTTGGCTACGCCGATGACCCGCGTGCAATATTCACGCACCAGTTCCACCGAATGCAGGTTTACCATCACGCTGATACCCTGTTCGCTAATTTCGCGAAGGACATTCATAATCCGCTGCGTATTTTTCGGGTCGAGAGAAGCGACCGGTTCATCGGCCAGCAAAATACCCGGGTTTTGCATCAGCGCCCGGCAAATCGCCACGCGCTGCATCTGGCCGCCGGAGAGGTTTTCCGCCCGCTGTAGCGCGTGCGGCAGCATATTCATCCATTCCAGCAGGGAGATCGCGCGGGCGCGGTCCGCGTCGGGGAAAACTTTGAATAATGATTTCAGGGTGGAGGTCTGGCTCAGGCGACCCAGCAGCACGTTGGTCAAAACGTCGAGACGCGGGACCAGGCAGAAATCCTGAAAGATCATGCCGCACTGGCTGCGCCAGGCGTTTAGCGCGCGGCCCGACAGCTTTGATACGTCCTGCGGCGTACCCACTTCCGGATAGCTGAGGATCTCGCCGCCGCTGGCGCTGTGGGTACCGTTCAGTACGTGCAGCAGCGTTGACTTTCCGGCGCCGGAGCGGCCAATGACGCCAACCAGCTCGCCCGCATGAAGATCGAAACTGATGCCGTCCAGTACGGTTTGCTGCGCGCTGTAGGATTTGCTCAGGTTGCGTACGCTCAGGACCTTACGCTGCCGGTCGGTAAAGGGCGGCGTAAACGGTTGATAATCGGTTTCTGCCACCGCAGCCAGGGAACTGTTCATAAATGCGTCCAGGTTCGTCAGTAAACTGGGCACTATTAATGGTGTTTTATATGACTGCCGGATGACAGTAAGGCGAACAAATAGTGAACGGATGCGAAAGTTGGCCGATTTATTGGAAAAAAAGTTCGTCATGGATCACACTTTTGCATCGGCAATCGGGCGTCTGTGAATACTCTGCCTACCTTTAATACGCGATAGCGCATGAGATTAATAATGATACGTATTCCCTCTGATAAAGATGACGCGTTCTATGCGACATTAGCCGGGGAACGCTATCGCCGCGGGTACAACGGGACGTCTCTGGACGCTCGTGCAACTCTTATATCTGAGTCGGTTTAAGCGAATAGATAATCTTTTCGTGTTTGATTACGATCCGCGGCGGGAAATTTTTAGTCGGTGACCATCCCTTTTGTGCGGCGTGTAATTCCATTATTTCCGCTAATTAATGAAATTAACCACTGATTTTGTGTTGTTTATTGGTTTTATGTTCTTATTTTTTGAATTTACTCGGTTTTTTCGCTTTTTAAAATAAAAGTGCGGTTAAGAATAGTCTTAACAACTAATGGCTAAGATCCTGGAACATATAATATTCACTTAAGAATCTACGCATATCCCCCCAATAACCATATGAAAAACAATGATTTTTGTGTTTAACTCAATATCCTTATTTTTATTCTTCTGACTTAAATTGACCTGGCCGGTAATTAGCCCTTTGCGCACTTATTGACACACATAGCGAAAAATCCTAAATTTGGTAACACAAGAAACAAGCAAGTCATTTAGTGTTCTTTGTTTGTGGCAATACTATTTTGAATTTTGATTGAATATATTAAAGAGGGAATTTGCTGACTTAGACTTTGCAGGCCTGGGCTATCAGCAGTGTTGTGATAAGTTCAAGATTTCCAGGACTATGGGGTTTAACTTTATATGGATTATAAATATTCTTTGGACCAGTGCATCTGGCCAGCGCATGACAGCTATTTTTTAAAAGGACTCGCTGAGCTAATTATTGATATTGATGACCTGATTTACCTGTCGCTTGAAAAGGTACGCCGGGAGTTTATATTTATTAATCTTAGCGCCAGTTCACTCAATTATTTTATTCGCCGCGATAGCGAGTGGCTGGCTGAAATGAAAGGCAAGCAAATTGTATTAATTGCCGCGAGGCGCTCGGAAGCGCTGGCCAACTACTGGTATTACAATGGTGCTATTCGTGGCGTGGTCTATGTGGACTTAGCCAAGGATATTCGTCAGGAGCTGGCATACGTTATCAACGGCCGTTTTCTACGTAAAGATATAAAGAAAGACAAAATTACCAACAGGGAAATGCAAATAATTCGGATGACGGCACAGGGAATGCACCCGAAATCTATTGCCAAGATTGAAAATTGTAGTGTGAAAACGGTTTATACCCATCGGCGAAATGCCGAGGCAAAACTGTATTCAAAGATATATAAGTTAGCGCTGTAATTGGTAATAAACGTTGTTTTTAAAATTGTGCACCAGGTCGTAACACCCAAAATAATTTGCGTCGCAGATAATAATGATGCGGCCTGAACTATGGCGGGAATGCACACAGACGTGGGACATCAGGTCCCTTAATAAACTCAGGATGAAAAAGCTATGAAAAAAAAGGTTCTTGCAATTGCTCTGGTAACCGCGTTTGCCGGTATGGGTGTCGCTCAGGCAGCTGACGTTACTGCTCAGGCAGTCGCTACCTGGTCCGCAACCGCCAAAAAAGACACTACCAGCAAGCTGGTGGTGACCCCGCTGGGCAGCCTGGCTTTCCAGTATGCCGAAGGGGTTAAAGGCTTTAACTCACAGAAAGGCCTGTTTGATGTGGCTATCGAAGGTGACGCCACCGCGACCGCATTCAAGCTGACCTCTCGTCTGATCACCAACACCCTGACTCAGCTGGATACCTCTGGTTCCACCCTGAGCGTGGGCGTTGACTACAACGGCGCAGCGGTCGAAAAAACGGCTGACACCACCATGATCGACACCGCGGCGGGCACCCTGGGCGGCAACCTCAGCGCGCTGTCTAACGGCTATAACGTCGCCGGTCGCACCACCGCTCAGGACGGCTTCACGTTCTCCATCATCAGCGGCACCACCGATGGCACCACTGCCGTTACTGACTACAGCACGCTGCCGGAAGGTATCTGGAGCGGCGACGTCAGCGTACAGTTCGACGCGACCTGGACCAGCTGATCCTCTCGTAGCACCAGGCAGGGGGGCTCCCCCTGCCTTATTTCACGGATTGAATTCATATGAAAAAACACATTCTGGCCATCAGCCTGTTGCTCAGCACAATGACGCCAGCCCTGGCGCTGGATGTGGGCGATATCTCTTCATTTATGAACAGCGGCAGCAGCACGCTGAGCAAAGAGATCAAGAACACGACCGACAGCGGTCGCTTAATAAACATCCATATGGAACGCCTCTCTTCGCCGCTGGACGGTGGCAAGGTGATCCCGATGGATAAGCAGGACGAGATTTTACTGACCCCCGCCAGTCTGCTGCTGCCCGCGAAGGCCAGCGACGTGATCCGCTTTTTCTACAAAGGCCCGGCGGACGATAAAGAGCGCTATTACCGCATTGTCTGGTTCGATCAGGCGCTCAGCGATGCTCAGCGCAATGGCTCGACCCGCAGCGCGGTAGCGACGGCCTCGGCGCGGATCGGCACCATCCTGGTGGTCGCGCCAAGAAAAGCCAACTTCCGATATCAGTACGCCAACGGCACGCTGGTCAATACCGGTAACGCGACGTTGCGGATTCTTGCCTACGGCCCGTGTCTGAAGCCGGCTGACGGTAAAGAGTGCAAGGAAAATTATTTCCTGATGCCGGGAAAAGAGCGGCGCTTCACGCGCGTGAATGTAGCGGATAAAAAAGGACGGGTCGCGCTCTGGCAGGGCGAGCAGTTTGTTCCCGTGAAATAGACATTTCTTCTGACGGATCAACATTATGGCTCTACCAGGGAACGCTCCAGGATTAAAAACACTCCTTGCCTCCGGCATGGTCATTTTGCTGGTTCCGTTTAGCGTCACTGCCGCCACCGACAAAGTACAGCAAATCGGCGGCGTGATTATCCCTCAGGCCTTCAGCCAGGCGCTGCAGGACGGAATGAGCATCCCACTGTTTATTCATCTTGAAGGCAGCACCGGTACCCAGGACGATCAGCGGATCGGCAATGCCTTTATCTGGCTGGATAATGGCGTACTGCGCGTTCGCCAGATTCAGCTGGAAGAAAACGATAATAACGCCACCGTCAGCGAGCAGACCCGCAAACAGCTGACCGCGCTGGCCAATGAAGCTTTCAGCAAAGATCTTAACATTAGCCTGACGGATGATGCCCGGCTACAGCTCAGCCTGCGCCAGCTGCTTCTGCAGCTGGTGGTAAAAAAAGAGGCGCTGGGTACGGTGCTGCGCTCGCGCAGCGAAGATATCGGTCAGTCCAGCGTCAACACCCTTAGCAGCACCCTGAACTATAACCTCGGGGTCTATAACAACCAGATGCGCAACGGCGGCAATAACACCTCCAGCTATCTGTCGCTGAACAACGTCACCGCGCTGCGCGAGCACCACGTGGTGCTGGACGGCTCACTTTACGGTATTGGCTCCGGCAATCAGGACAGCGACGTCTATAAAGCGATGTATGAACGCGACTTTGCCGGTCACCGCTTTGCGGGCGGGATGCTGGATACCTGGAATTTACAGTCCCTGGGCCCGATGACCGCCGTTTCGGCAGGGAAGATCTACGGCGCTTCCTGGGGCAACCAGGCCAGTTCGACGGTGTTCGATAACACCCAGTCGGCCACGCCGGTGGTCGCCTTTTTACCCGCCGCCGGGGAAGTCCATCTGACCCGCGACGGACGCCTGATGAGCGTGCAGAACTTTGCCATGGGTAACCATGAAGTGGACACCCGCGGCCTGCCGTACGGGATTTATGATGTCGATGTTGAAGTGATTGTGAACGGCCGGGTGGTCAGCAAGCGTACCCAGCGGGTCAATAAATTGTTCAGCCGCGGACGCGGCGCCGGCGCGCCGCTGGCCTGGCAGTTCTGGGGCGGTAGCTTCCATATGGACCGCTGGTCCGAAAGCGGTAAAAAGACGCTGCCGGCAAAAGACAGCTGGCTGGCGGGCGCATCGGCCTCCGGGTCGCTCAGCACCTTAAGCTGGGCGGCGACCGGCTACGGTTACGATAACAACGCCGTCGCCGAGACGCGCCTGACCCTGCCGATCACCGAGTCCATTAACGTGAACCTGCAGAATATGCTGGCCAGCGACAGCTCCTGGAGCAGCATCGGCAGTATCAGCGCCACGCTGCCCGGCGGCTTTAGTTCGGTGTGGGTCAACCAGGAAAAAACGCAGATTGGCGACCGGATACGGCGCAGTAATGCCGACAACCGGGCCATCGGCGGCACGCTGAACCTCAATTCACTCTGGTCAAAGCTGGGTACCTTCAGCATTAGCTATAACGACGACCGCCGCTATAACAGCCACTACTACACGGCGGATTACTACCAGACGCTTTACACCGGCTCATGGGGATCGCTGGGCCTGCGCGCGGGCGTACAGCGCTTTAATAACGGCGACAGCAGCGCCAGCACCGGGAAATATATTGCGCTCGATTTCTCGCTGCCGCTCGGCAACTGGTTCAGCGCCGGGATGACGCACCAGAACGGTTACACCATGGCCAACCTGTCGGCGCGTAAACAGTTTGATGAAGGCAGCATTCGCACCATCGGCGCCAACGTTTCACGAGCGATTTCCGGCGACACCGGTGATGACAAAACCCTCAGCGGCGGCGCGTATGCCCAGTTTGATACCCGCTACTCCACCGGTACGCTGAATGTGAATAGCGGCGTGGATGGCTATGTGAACACCAACCTGACCGCCAACGGCAGCGTGGGCTGGCAGGGGAAAAATATTGCCGCCAGCGGCCGTACCGACGGCAATGCCGGGGTGATTTTCAAAACCGGTCTTGAAGACGACGGCAAGCTGAGCGCTAAGGTGAACGGCCGTATTGTTCAGCTCTCCGGTAACCGTAATTACCTGCCGCTGTCGCCGTACAGCCGCTATGAAGTGGAGCTGCAGAACAGTAAAAACTCGCTCGACAGCTACGATATCGTGACCGGGCGTAAGAGCCAGTTGACCCTTTATCCGGGCAACGTGGCGGTGATTGAGCCGGAAGTGAAGCAGATGGTGACGGTCTCCGGGCGTATCCGCGCGGAAGACGGCACGCTGCTGGCTAACGCGCGGATTAATAACCATATCGGTCGTACCCGCACCGATGAGAACGGTGAGTTTGTGATGGACGTGGATAAAAAATATCCCACCATCGATTTCAGTTACGGTAAAAACCAGAGCTGCGAAGTGGCGCTGGAGCTGAGCCAGGCGCGCGGCGCGGTGTGGGTGGGCGATGTGGTCTGTAGCGGCCTCTCCACCTATGCCCGCACGCAGCAGACAGGAGAAGGTAATGAAAGCTAAATGGCTGGCATGCTTAGTGATGTTCACGGCATCGCTGTACGCGATGCCGAATAAAACCGTCTGGCCCGATGCGGCGGCCATGCAGTTTGTTTTCGTGGAAAACAACTCGGACGATAACTTCTTCGTCACCCCGGGCGGCGCGCTGGACCCGCGCATGACCGGAGCCAACCGCTGGACCGGGCTGAAATATAACGGCTCGGGCACCATTTATCAGCAGAGCCTTGGCTATATCGATAATGGCTACAATTCCGGGATGTACGCTAACTGGCTTTACGATATGTGGCTGGAAAATTCGCCGGCTTCGCACCCTTTACTCGGCCTGCGCTGTATCAACTGGTATGCGGGCTGCGATATGGCCACCAGCCTGATTCAGCCGCAAACTACCGACGCCAACGGCTTCTACGGCGCTACGGTGACCAGCGGCGGGCAAAAGTGGATGCACGGGATGATGTCCGACTCTTTCTACCAGTATCTGCAGCAGATGTCGGTGGGCAGCAGCTTCTCGATGACCATCAACTCCTGCATGACCCCGGCAGTCTACGATGCCAGCAGCGGTGGTCGCTGCAAAGATCAAAACTCCGGCTATTGGTACGTGCGTAAAGTCACCCATACCAAAGCGGCAAACCTGAAGCTGATTAACACCCATGCGCTGGCGGAAGTGTTTATCAACAGCGACGGGGTCCCGACGCTGGGCGAGGGCAACGCCGACTGCCGCACGCAGACCATCGGTGCCCGCTCCGGGCTGGCTTGTAAAATGGTGAACTACAATTTGCAGCACAATGGCCTGAGTAATGTCTCCATTCATATTTTTCCGGCGATCAGCAATGCGTCGCTGGCGTCTTCGGTGAATAGCTACGATATGCAGTTCAGCCTCAACGGCAACTCATGGAAGCCGGTGAGCGGCATCTCTCAGTACTATACGTTTAATGAGATGAAGTCCTCTGATTCAATCTACGTATTCTTCTCAAGCAACTTTTTTAAGCGGATGGTGGATCTCGGAATCAGCGACGTGAATACCAAAGACCTGTTTAATTTCCGTTTCTATAACACCACCTCGCCGGAGTCAGGCTGGTATGAGTTTTCCACGTCCAACACGCTGATTATTAAACCGCGCGATTTCAGCATCAGCATTATTTCCGATGAGTACACCTCGGCGCCGACCCGCGAGGGCTACGTGGGCAGCGGCGAGCCGTCGCTGGATTTCGGCTATATTGTGACGACCAGCGGTAAGACCGCCGCCGACGAGGTGCTGATTAAAGTTACCGGCCCGGCACAGGTTATTGGCGGGCGCTCATACTGTATTTTTAGTTCACCCGACGGCACGGCGAAGGTGCCGTTCCCGGCGACGCTGGCGTTTACCACCCAGACAGGGGCTATCAAAACGTATGACGCCGGATGCGATGATACCTGGCGCGATATGACCGATGCCCTGTGGTTAACCACGCCGTGGACGGATATTTCCGGCGACGTGGGACAGATGGACAAAACGACGGTGAAGTTTTCCATCCCGATGGATAATGCGATATCGCTGCGCACGGTGGAAGATAACGGCTGGTTTGGTGAAGTGAGTGCTTCAGGAGAAATTCATGTCCAGGCGACGTGGCGTAACATTAACTAATTTGCTGCGGATGCTGATCTGCCTGCTGTCGCTGGGACTGGCGACAGCAGCGCAGGCTATCTCGGTGGGGAATTTAACCTTCTCGCTGGCGGCGGAAGATAATTTCGCGTCTAAGCGGGTAATTAATAACAATAAAAGCGCCCGGTTGTATCGGGTCTCTATTGTCGCTATCGACCGCCCCGGCGGCAAAGAGGTGCGCTCCCGTCCGGCGGACGGCGAGCTGCTGTTTGCCCCGCGTCAGCTTACCCTGCAGGCCGGGGAGAGCGAGTATTTTAAGTTTTACTACCACGGCCCGAAAGATGACCGTGAGCGCTATTACCGGGTCTCCTTTCGTGAAATACCCACCCGCAATTACGTGATGCGTAATCAAAGCGGGACGGAAGTGAGTATGGATCCGGTGGTGGTGATGGACACGATTCTGGTTGTGCGCCCGCGCGAGGTACGGTTCAAGTGGGCCTACGATCGGGCGGCGGGCACCGTCAGCAATACCGGAAATACCTGGTTTAAGCTGCTGATTAAACCCGGGTGCGATACGACGGAAGAGGAAGGGGATGCATGGTATTTACGGCCGGGGGACGTTGTCCGCCAGGCCACGCTGCGCCAACCGGGGAACCACTACATCATCTATAACGACAAATTTATAAAAATGACCAAAGACTGCCCGGTGAAGTAACCGGGCAGCTTTTTTCGCGCTTCGTCGCTAAGCCGCGCGCCCGGCATAGCGGCGGTTCGCCAGCAGGCTCAGGCCGCAGCACAGCAGATAATAAACCGCGCCGGTAAAGACAAATATCGCCAGCGGGTAAATCTGCACCCGATTATTGACCTGCCCGGCGACGGTGGTCAGTTCCGGCACATTGACGATAAACGCCAGCGAGGTGTCTTTAAGCAGGCCGATAAATATCCCGACCAGCGACGGCTGAACGTTGCGCAGAGCCTGCGGCAGCAGAATAAGGCGCAGCGCCTGTCCGGGGGAAAACCCCTGGGTCAGCGCCGCTTCATACTGCCCGCGGGGCAGCGATTGCAGGCCCGCCAGCACCGAGTGCATCACCGACGCGGCGGTAAACCACGCCAGCGCCACCGTGACGGTGACCGCGCCCGGCAAATCGCTGCCGGTGAGCATGGGCAGCAGATACCACAGCCAGAAAATGACGAAGATCAGCGGGATGCCGCGAATAATCTCCGCCCACAGGAAGAGCAGCCGCCGCACGATCCCGTCGTAGCGCCAGGCAATGGCCGCCAGCAGCACGCCGCCCGGCAGCGCCAGCGCGGCGGCGCCGATAGCCATCAGCAGCGTCAGCACCACGCCGCCGGGAATACCGTCCGCCAGCCGTCCCCACAGCAGATAATCGAGGTTATCGACAATAACCGCCAGGTTAGCGTTCATAGCCGGCTCTCCTTTGCTGATCTCTTCCCGGACCGAGACGCGTCAGCGCCACGCCCATGAGTACGCCAAGCGCCAGATACAGCGCGGTGCCGACGGCAAACGCCTCCAGCGCATGCGCGTTGTAGCTCTCGATTTGCCGTACCTGATAGGTCAGTTCGGCGAAGCCGATACCGCTCGCCAGCGAGGAGAGCTTCATCAGGTTCAGATACTGGCCGATAATCGGCTGCCAGGCGTTAGCCAGCCCCTGCGGCAGCAGAATGTGGCGCAGCTCCTGCCATGGCGTAAACCCCTGCGACAGCGCCGCTTCCCGCTGGCCGTGGCTAACGGCGCGCAGCCCGGAGGCGATCTCTTCGATCAGAAACGCCGAAGTAAAGACCCCGAGTCCCCACATTGAGCAGAGAAACTCCGGCGTCAGCCACCAGACGTTGCCCGGCAGAATCGACCAGCTGTGGTCGTCGTTGATAAAATCTCGCGCCCCCAGCGGCAGCAGATTCCAGGCGGCAAAATACCAGAACAGCAGCTGGACCAGCAGCGGCGTATTGCGGAACAGTGAAACCCAGGCCGCTACCAGCCAGCGGCCGGGCCTGCCGCCCCCGAGACGCAGCGCCAGCAGCAGGATGGCCAGCACGGTCGCCAGAATCATCCCCGCGACGCTGACCCAGACGGTAGTGAGAAAACCGGAGATGATCCACTGCAGCGGCTGCCCGCTCAGCACGCCATGCCAGTCGAGATGTGGGATCACGCCTCACTCTCCTGGTGCAGCGGATCGAGCACCTTCTGCAGGAAACGGCGGGTGCGGGCGTGCTGCGGCCGGGCGAAAAACTCGGCCGGCGGCGCGACTTCGAGAATATCGCCGCCGTCGATAAACACCACCCGATCGGCAATCTCGCGGGCGAACTGCATCTCGTGGGTCACCACCACCATGGTGATCCCGCTGTGGGCGAGGGTTTTCATGACCTGCAGCACTTCGCCGATCATCTCCGGGTCCAGCGCCGACGTGGGTTCATCGAATAGAATGATCTGCGGCGAGGAGGCGAGGGCGCGGGCGATCGCCACCCGCTGCTGCTGACCGCCCGAGAGCTGGGCAGGCATCTGCCGGGCTTTATCCGCCAGGCCAACCTGGCTGAGCAGCGCCAGCGAGCGCTCGCGGGCGGCGTTTTTGCTCCAGCCGTGAACGCGTTCCAGCGCGAGGGTAATATTCTCCTGCGCCGTCAGATGGGCGTAGAGATTAAACTGCTGAAAAACAAAGCCGACCCGGCTGCGTAGCTGGCGCAGGGCGCTGCCGGTAAGCTGGCGCGTCGGTTTGCCGTCGATCAGTATTTCGCCGCCGCTAAGGGATTCCAGCTGATTGATCAGGCGGATCAGGGTTGATTTGCCGGATCCCGAAGGGCCGAGGATCGCCACCACTTCGCCGGGTTCAACCTGTAAATTTACGCCGTTCAGCACCCGATGGTCGCCGTAGCTTTTGGCGACATCGCGAAACTCAATGCTGGCGCGCTGCAGATGCGAAAAATCCGCGGACGATGCCGCGGAGCGTGAAAATAGAGCCGATAACATCATCTTTCTCTGCTTATTTCGCTTCGATAGTAAAGGCGCGCGGCTGCGGGGTTTTGGTGCTCGGGCCAAACCAGACGTCGTAGATTTTGGCCGCTTCACCGCTTTTTTCCAGCTTGACCAGCTCGTCATTTACCGCTTTCAGCAGGGCCGGTTCCCCTTTCTTCACGCCGACGCCAATCTCTTCTTTGCTCAGCAGGTCGGGGATGATTTTGAAGTTAGCTTTGTCCGGCGCTTCTGCCAGCAGTCCGGCGAGGATGGTGCTGTCCTGGGTGATGGCCTGCACGTTGCCGTTACGCAGGGCGGTCAGCGCCAGCGGAATATCGTCATAAGAGAGCACGCGCGACTGCGGGAAACGCTGATGCAGCGCCTGCTCCCCGGTGGTGCCTTTTACCGCGCCGATGCGCGCTTTGCTGTAGTCATCGAGCTTATCCGGCGATTTTGCCGGGACGAGGAACTGCTGGCCGGTCACGAAGTAAGGTGTTGAGAAATCAATCACCTGGGCGCGTTCCGGGGTGATGGTGATATCGGCGACGATCAGGTCGGCCTTACCGGATTGCAGCAGCGGAATGCGGTTGGCCGGGTTGGTGGCGACCAGCTCCAGCTTGACGCCGAGCGATTTTGCCAGCGCTTCGGCGAAGTCCACGTCGTAGCCGACGATTTTATGCGTTTTCGGGTCTACCGAGCCGAACGGCGGGTTGGCGTCGAAGGTGGCGACTTTGACCACGCCGGCGGCTTTGATATCGGCTAATTGATCGGCCTGAGCCTGCGCGGCGAGCACCAGCATGCCCAGCGCCAGCGCGATTTTTGTTTTTGCAATGCGCATTGTTATTCCCCTGAATCCCTGTTTTGTTTTGTGTTTATCACGCTCCCACAAATCGCCCGTCGGCGGCAAAGAAGAAAAAGTTCTTATCTATAACGAAAAAGAACTTAACAAAGTTGTGGATATTGTTTACCTGGCTTTGTGCTACCAAACTGGGAGACATTCCGTCAGCTATTGGTGTCTTTCTGAAACTACAAGACTCGCAGCGATGCCCTGGTGCCCGCTGAAATCGGCGAACCGGAGGTCGGAAGACAAGGGCTGGCCGCCAGGGATGGCGGCCAGAGGCGAATCGAGACAGCGATGTCGAGTTGAGCCGACCGCAGGCTGAGGACCGGGAGGTGAGCGCAGTGCGCAGCACCGATTTCTTTGCGGGACCGCGGGGATTGTAAAGGGGGAGACGGTTTTCTCCCCCTTTACCCGTTCACCTACCACGTTGAGACATTTTCTGCGGAATAATAGTGAACGGAACCCCTGCACGCTTTCCCGGAGGCGGCGCTTGACGCGCCTGTCCGGGCTACCAAACCGAGGAAAAGTAGCCCGGATAAGACGTTTACGTCGCAATCCGGGAAAGGCCCCAATATGCATCCCACAGAATTACAAATCCGGAATTGATATTTCCCGGCCGCCGTCAACTGTGGTTGAAATAGACACAGGCAAAAATGCTTCCCGACGGAGGAGAAAAATGAAAGTGGCGCTGTGGCAACGCATAACGGGCTGGCTGGCTTCTTTATCTGGATCCGGCGGTGAAGCCGGTCAGCAGGATACCCAACGCATCATGGAGGCAATATTACCGGTCGCCAGTCTCTACGGAATTGAGCTCGGCAACGTTGAAACAAGGTGGTTTCGCCATGATAAAACATACTGAGCGGCGCAGGACGCGTGAAGCCTACTGGAACGAGGTGTGCTTTGTGTAGCGCGAGGCTGTTTGCGGTTGCGGCGACGCAGGAAGCGAAGCCGCAGCCCTGAACAGCTTTATCCCCCCAGATACATCCGTTTGATTTCCGGATTCGCCAGCACCTCCGGCGCCGGACCAGAGAGCATAATCTTCCCATTCTCCAGCACATAGGCGCGATCGGCGATGGTCAACGCCGCCGTGGCGTTCTGCTCTACCAGCAGCACGGTAATATTCTCTTCCCGCAGCTGCTTAATCGTCGCAAACAGCTCCCCGACAATTTTCGGCGCCAGGCCGAGGCTTGGCTCATCGAGCATCAGCAGTACCGGCTCGCTCATCAACGCTCTGGCGATCGCCAGCATCTGCTGCTCGCCGCCGCTCATGGTTCCCGCCATCTGGCTGCGCCGCTCTTTCAGCCGGGGAAACAGGCTGTACATGCGATCGCGCAGGCGGGTAAAGCCGGCGAGATTGTTGTAGGCCCCCATGCGCAGATTTTCTTCGATGGTCAGGTTGGTAAAGATGCGCCGTCCTTCTGGCACCAGCGCCAGCCCCTTACGCACAATCTGATGCGTCTGGCTGCGGGAAATATCCTCGTTGAGAAAATTGACCCGCCCCGTGGAACGCACCAGGTTGACGATCCCGTTGAGGGTGGAGGTTTTCCCGGCACCGTTGCTGCCGATAAGGGTCACAATCTCCCGGTCGTGAATATCAATATCCACCCCTTTCAGCCCCTGAATCACGCCGTAAAACACTTTTAACTCGCGCGCGCTAAGCATAACGAACGTCCCCCAGGTAGGCGGAAATCACGTCCGGATCCTGAATGGCTTCGGACATCAGGCCGCTAAACAGCGGTTTGCCGTACTCCAGCACCATCACCCGCTCGCACAGCTTGTTGACGAACGGCATATCGTGCTCGATCAGCAGTACGCTGAGCTGATAGTCGTTACGCATGCGGAAGATCAGATCCGCCAGATCCTCCGTCTCTTTCGGGTTCATCCCGGCGGCGGGCTCGTCGAGCAGCAGCAATTTTGGCGACGTCGCCAGCGCGCGGGCGATCTCCACCTTGCGCTGGTTACCGTAGCTGAGGTTGGTGGCCTGCACGTTGGCGAAATGGGCGATACCGATATCGTCCAGAATCGCCATCGCTTTGGCCTTTGCTGCCCGCTCGGCGGGGAAGTAGCGGCCAATATGCAGCGCCGCTTCCAGCAGCGAATAGCGGCTGGCGCTGTCGAGGCCGACCATCACGTTTTCTAATACCGTCATCGAGTTGAACAGGCGGATATTCTGAAAGGTGCGGGCGATCCCGGCGTTGACCACCCGGTTCGGCTTCAGCCCCTTCAGCGACTTTCCCGCCAGGGTCACGCTGCCGCTGGTCGGCTTATAGTTGGCGGTGATGACGTTGAACATTGTGGTTTTGCCCGCGCCGTTGGGGCCAATCAGGCCAAAAATTTCCGCCTCGTCGACGTGGAAACTGACGCTGTCGATGGCCCGCAGGCCGCCGAACTGCATGGTCACGTCCTGCACCTGTAAAATGACCTTATTTTGCGCCATAGCCGCGGCCCCTTTTACCCACTTGCCAAATCTCTTTTTTGCCCAGCAGACCTTCGCGGGCGAACAGCATGATGATCAGCAGCAGTAGCGAGAACACCACCATCCGCAGGCCCGGATACGCGCCGAGATCGTGACCGAAGAACTGGAGCGGCTGGTCGAGAAAGCGCAGCCACTCGCCGCTGCCGACCACCAGTACGGTGCCGAGCAGCGCGCCGGTGGTGCTGCCCAGGCCGCCGAGCACGATAATAATCAGCAGCTGGAAGGTGAGCATAAAGTCGAAAAGGCCCGGCGAGATGGTGGTCAGCAGCGAGGCCAGCAGGCCGCCGCCGATCCCTTCGAAGAAGGCGCTGGTGGCGAAGGCGCAGGTTTTAATGCGAAACGTGTTCACGCCCATGGCGATAGCGGCGTCTTCGTCGTCGCGCACCGCTTTCATCATTCGCCCGTACTTCGACCACACCAGCTGCAAAATCATCCCGGTCGCCAGCAGGGCGAACAGCCCGCACCAGAACAGGAGATGCGGCTGCTGCGGAATATCGTTGAGGCCAATCGCGCCGTTGGTGATCTGCGGATTGTTGATAGCGAGGATTTTAATGATAAAGCCGAAGCCGAGGGTCACAATCGCCAGGTAGTCGCCGCGCACGCGGAAGACCGGCAGGGCAAGGCAAACCGCCAGCGCCGCCGCGCACAGGCCGCTAATGAGCAGCGCGGGCAGGAACCCGGCGTGCAGCACGAGGATCCACGGACTGGGGGCGGCCATCTCAAACATATCCAGCTTGCTGTCGCTGGGGAGGATCAGCAGGGCGGTGACGTAAGCGCCGACCGCCACAAAGCCGTTGGGCTCCAGCGACAGCTGGCCGGTCACGCCGTTGATCAGGTTATAGCTGACCGCGAGGATCATAAAGACGAAAATGGTGCTGATGACGCGAATAATGTAGTCGTTGAAGACGACGTTGATCCCGGCCAGCAGCGCGACGCAGAGAGCAATAATGACCAGGTTGCGCAGCTGCGCCCCGGCGGTAGTCGTAGCGTTGAGCATCAGAAACGGCTCCTTTCCAGACGTTCATCGCCCATAATGCCAACCGGGCGGAACAAGAGGACCAGAATCAAGAACATAAAGGCAAAGGCGTCTTTGTAACCGCCCAGCTCGGGAAACAGAGCGACCGCCACCACCTCGGTAAAGCCGAGAATAAAGCCGCCGAGCACCGCGCCGGTGACGCTGCCGATTCCGCCGAGCACCGCGGCGGCGAAGGCCTTCAGGCCGATCAGCACGCCCATCAGCGGGTCGATGGTCGGGTAGCTGATGGAGTAGAACACCCCGCCCAGCGCCGCGAGGCTGCTGCCGAGGGCGAATACCAGCGAGATAATGCGGTTGGCGTCGATGCCCATCAGGCGCACGGTATTAACGTCGAAGGCTACCGCGCGGATCGCCATCCCGTAGCGGGTGCGGTACAGCAGCCAGAGGATCGCCAGCAGCAGCAGGACGGTGATCAGCGGCACGATCCACGCCACGTTGGTGATAATCACGTCACCAAAGGCGCGGGTGTTGTTGAAAAATTCCGGTGCGGAAAAGAAGCGCGAACTGCCGCCAAACAGCACGTTGAACAGGTTTTCGAGGAAGAAGCTGACGCCGATGGCGGTGATCAGCATGGAGATTTTTGATGCCTGACGCAGCGGGCGATAGGCCACCCGGTCGATCAGCATGCCGAACAGGCCGCACAGCGCGAGGGTCAGGAAAACGGCTACCCCGAAGGGTAGCCCAATGGAAGAAAACAAAAACAGGGTGGTAAACGCCCCGACCATCATTACGTCCGCATGGGCGAAGTTGATCAGGCGCAGCACCCCATAAACCATCGTATAACCGATGGCAATCAGGGCGTACATGCCCCCAAGGCTCATTCCATTGACCACTTGCTGGAGAAAAATGGCACCATCCATCTGATATCTCTCTTATTTTCCCTAAATAATTCGAGTTGCAGGACAAAACGGTTAACCGTTTTGAACAGCGCTTGCGCTGGCCCTATAGGAGCGAGGCTCATGGATGAGCCGAGTAACACAGCCAGCGCACATGCAACTTGAAGTATGACGGGGTTAAGGATTAACCACGGTACGAAACGCCAGCTTGCCATCCTTCACTTCGTTGATGACCGCGCTGCGGATAGCGTCGCCGTTTTGTAACGTCAGCGTGCCGGTTACGCCCTGGAAGTCCTTAGTGGCGCGAATTTTTTCGTTAACGCAAACCCGGTCGTGCGGGTCGCTGCACTGGTTCATGGCGTTGATAATGACGTTATAGGCGTCCGCCGCCATCGCGCCCCAGGTGTGGGTCGGCTGCTGGTATTTGGCTTCCCAGGCTTTGATAAACACCTCGCCCGCCGGCGTTTGCTCTTTAGCATTCGGCGAGTAGTAGTCGGTGGTCATATAGCCGTTGACCGCGTCTTTGCCGACGTCAAAAAAGACCTGATCTGCCGCCAGCCCGTCGCCGCCGACCACCGGCTTGCTCAGCCCCAGCTGCTTCGCCTGTACGGCGATCAGCGCCCCTTCGGTGTAGTAGATCGGCATGTAGATCATGTCGACGTTCTTCGCCTTCACGCTGGCCAGCTGGGCCTTAAAGTCTTTGCTGCCGCCGGGGGCCTGAACTTCGATAGGTATGGTGCCGCCGTTTTTCAGGAACTGCGTGCGGAAGGCCTTCGCCAGACCGACGGAGTAGTCGTTGCTGCTGTCGAAAACGATGGCGGCGGTTTTGGCCTTCAGATCGCGCGAGGCGAGGTTAGCGCCGACCACGCCCTGGAAGCTGTCGGAGAAGCAGACCCGGCTGACGTAAGGATGGTTGCGGGTGACGCGGTCGTTGGTGGCGGTTGAGGAGACCAGCGGCGTTTTGCTGTCGTCGGCGATTTTGGTCATCGCCAGGGTATTGGAGGAGGTGACTTCGCCGATCACCGCGTCGACTTTATCGCTGGAGACCAGGCGCTGCATGGCGTTAGCGGCTTCGACCTTGTCGCTCTTATCGTCAATCACGATAAGCTTCACGGTGTCGCCGTTTTTTAACGTCGGCGTAATGCTCTGGATAATATCCAGTCCTTTTTGCGACGGCTGACCGTAGCCGCTCAGCGCGCCGCTCAGTGGCAATACCACGCCGATTTTAATTTCAGCCGCCTGCGCGCTGCTGGCACCGACCCACGCGGCAACCAGCGTGGCCATTAAAGACGCTTTCCCGGAAAACTTGTTCATTGTTACCTCACCGTCGGTCGATTATTTATACCCTTCATACTTCAAGTTGCTTGTGCGTTGGCTTTCCTCGCTCACCCCAGTCACTTACTTCAGTAAGCTCCTGGGGATTCACTGCGTCGCCGCCTTCCTGCAACTCGAATTATTTTGGGTATATCTTTAACTATCAATGACTGCATAACATTGAGACATAATTCACCAGGATATCCGGCGAATTATTGGCTGTTATGTTGAATAGATAACGAGATATATTTAATGCGCAGAATTACCTTACAACGTCCGTTTCGTTTTTACTCATGCAATATTCTTATTACCTGCAGGAAAGGGCATAAGGCTGATGAAAATACTGTTTTTGATACGGTGAACGCATTTTGCCAGGTGGCGGCTGACGCCTTACCCGGCCTGGAAAACCCGCAATTTCAGCGCGCGCCCGAATATAATATCCAGGTGCGCCCGATAATATTAAAAATCTATTCTGCTGCCCGCGTGAATTATTATTTTAACTGGCTCAACGGTTTTATTTTTCCATGCAGCGCCGGATTATCGCTTTCATCTTTCAGGCGCACTCCGGTAAGCCGCCGCAAAAAGGCCTGCTCCAGTAGCCAGGCCAGCTTAAATGCGGCGGCATCAAAGCTCAGCCCTTCCGGACGGATATTAGAAATACAGTTGCGCTCCGACTCCAGCCGCTGTCGATGCGGCTGCCAGGTTAAATACACCCCGAGGCTATCCGGCGAGGAGAGCCCGGGCCTTTCGCCAATCAATATCGCCACCGCTCTGGCCTTCAGCGTTTCGCCGATATCATCGCCCAGCGCGACCCGCGACTGGTGCGCCAGCACCACCGGGGCCAGGCTCAGGCCGAGGGTTTTTAGATAGGGCAGCAGGGCGCTAATCAGCGGCACCGCCTGGCGCTGCACGGCGTACGACGACAGCCCGTCGCCAATCACCAGCAGCAGGTCGGCGGGACGCGCGCCGCTGGCGGCGAGGTCGGCGCGGCTCTCTTCGTTCAGCTGTCGCCCAAGATCCGGGCGATTCAGATAGACATGGCGATCGCTGGCGGCGCTGCGCACGGTCAGCGTCGACAGCCCCAGCTCCGCCAGCGGCTGGACTAACTGGTCGCTGGCGAAAGGCTGGTGAATGGCATCGCGCGCCCGGGCGTGGGCGAGGCCGAAATTCAGCACTTCGCGGGTCGGCAGGCTGGCGCCGCTGCGCCCCAGCGCAATCCGCGCATCGGTAAATTCACGCAGCGGGTTCCAGGCGTCGGGAGGATTCATACCGGTTCTCCTTGCGGCAGGACGGAAAGCAGCGGATGGCGGGCATCGGTCAGACGCAGCGCGCCGTGGCGGTCAATAATTTGCATCTTCGTCAGCCAGTCGGCGAACTCAGGCGCATGCTGCAAGCCCAGCAGACGGCGGGCGTAAAGGGCATCATGGAACGAGGTGCTTTGGTAGTTAAGCATAATATCGTCAGCCCCCGGAACGCCGATCAAAAAGGTCAGCCCGGCCGCGCAGAGCAGCGTCAGCAGGGTATCCATATCGTCCTGATCCGCTTCGGCGTGATTGGTGTAGCAAACGTCGCAGCCGATGGGCAGCCCCATCAGTTTGCCGCAGAAGTGATCTTCCAGCCCGGCGCGGATAATCTGCTTACCATCGTACAGATACTCCGGGCCGATAAAGCCCACCACCGTATTGACCAGCAGCGGCTCAAAATGGCGGGCGACGGCATAGGCCCGGGCTTCGCAGGTCTGCTGATCAACGCCGTGGTGGGCGTTGGCGGAAAGACAGCTGCCCTGGCCGGTTTCAAAATACATCACGTTGTTGCCCAGCGTGCCGCGGTTCAGGCTAAGCGCCGCTTCCCGCGCTTCCTGCAGCAGCGCCAGATTAATGCCGAAACCGCTGTTGGCGGCTTCGGTACCGGCCACCGACTGGAACACCAGATCCACCGGCGCGCGGCGCTCAATCAGCTGCAGGGTGTTGGTGACGTGGGTCAAAATGCACGACTGGGTGGGGATGGCGAAGCGCTGAATAATATCGTCAAGCATATGGTTCAGCTGCGCCAGCACCGGCAAGCTGTCGCTGGCCGGATTGATGCCGATCACCGCGTCCCCGGCGCCGTACAGCAGGCCGTCGAGCATGCTGGCGGCGATGCCTTTCATATCATCGGTCGGATGATTGGGCTGCAGGCGCACGCTCAGGCGCCCCGGCAGGCCGATAGTGTTGCGAAAACGGGTGACGACCCGGCATTTGCTGGCGGCGAGGATCAGATCCTGATTGCGCATCAGCTTGCTGACCGCGGCGGCCATCTCCGGGGTTATCGCGCGGGCGACCTGGCGCAGCGCCGCTTCATCGGTGGCGTCGTCGAGCAGCCAGTCGCGAAAATCGCCGACCGTAAGATGGCGAATCGCTGCGAAGCCCCGGGCGTCGTGGGTATCGAGGATCAGCCGGGTCACCTCATCCTGCTCGTAGGGAATCAGCGGATTATCGAGAATCTCCGTGAGAGGAACCTCCGCCAGCGCCATTTTTGCCGCCATCCGCTCTTCAGCGGAGCCGGCGATAACGCCCGCCAGCGCGTCGCCGGAACGCGCAGGAGAGGCCTTCGCCATCAAGGTTTTCAGACTATCAAAACGCCATACCTGGCCCGATAGCGTGGTTTTATACATGTGTCGCCTCCTCAGGAGACCGTACGCAGCTGCGGATCCACCGCCGCGCGCTGGCGGGCCGCTGCGGTCTTGCGAAACCACAGGTAGCCGCCGAGCATCATGGCGGCGAAAATCAGCGCCAGCAGGGTGTTATACCAGACCATCGCCACCAGGCAGAGTACCGCCATGGCCAGCGCGAAGGCCGGAGCCCACGGATAGAGCGGCGCGCGGAACGGTCGAATCAGCTTCGGCTCGCTGCGGCGCAGTTTAAACAGCGCCGCCATCGAGGTGATATACATAACAATAGCGCCAAATACCGACATCGTGACGATACAGGCGGTCAGCGGCATCCCGCTAATGGTGATCAGCGAATCGGAGAAAATGGCGGCGATGCCCACCACGCCCCCGGCGAGGATCGCCAGATGCGGCGTGCGGGTGCGGCGGTTCAGCGTCGCCAGGCTGGCGGGGAGATAGCCCGCGCGCGCCAGCGAGTAAATCTGCCGCGAGTAGCCCATGATAATCCCGTGGAATGAGGCCACCAGGCCGAAGAGCCCCAGCCACACCAGCATATGCAGCCAGCCGCTGCTGTTGCCGACCACCATTTTCATCGCCTGCGGCAGCGGGTCGTTAATATTGGCCAGGGTTCGCCAGTCGCCCACGCCGCCGGCAAAAATCATCACGCCAATCGCCAGCACGGTCAGGGTCAGGATGCCGCCGCCCAGCGCCCGGGGAATGGTGCGCTGCGGATCCTTCGCCTCTTCGGCGGCCATCGATGCGCCTTCAATCGCCAGAAAGAACCAGATAGCGAACGGGATGGCGGCAAACATCCCCGGCAGCGCCAGGCCGCTGAAGCTCTCCGCGCCCGCCCAGCCGTTAGCGGTAAAGTGGCTCCAGGAGAAGCCCGGCGCGACAACGCCCATAAACACCAGCAGTTCGAAAATCGCTAATAACGTCACCACCAGCTCAAAGGTCGCGGCGATACCCACGCCGAGAATATTCAGCGTCATAAAGATGATGTAGGCGCCGCAGGCCACCCATTTGGGGTCGAGCGCCGGAAACTGCACGTTAAGATAGGCGCCGATGGCCATGGCGATGGCGGGCGGGGCGAAGACGAATTCAATCAGGGTCGCGAAGCCGGCGATAAATCCGCCGGTCGGGCCAAAGGCGCGGTAGGCGTAGGCAAAAGGCCCGCCCGCATGCGGAATGGCGGTGGTCAGCTCGGTAAAGCTAAAAATAAAGGCGCAGTACATCGCGGCGATGGCCAGCGCGACGATCATAAAGCCCAGCGTCCCGGCCTGGGACCAGCCGTAGCTCCAGCCAAAATACTCTCCGGAAATAACCAGTCCAACGGCGATCCCCCATAAGCGGAAACTGCCGAGCGTTCTTTTTAGCGTTGTGGTTTGCTCTGTCATGTTCGTTGCCTCGCCCGATAAAGATATCGGGAGGGTTGCAAAGAGAATGCCAGGGCATACCACCGATAAACGCGGCGGTTTACGCCAACGAGGATCAAAAAAGGTGCAGACCGCGCCCGGCGGGAGAGTCGCCGTGGTGCAGCTGCCCGCAAATGTGGCGTTACTGGCGCCAGCTTCTTTTTTGCGCCATCGCGCCAGGCCGCTTTGCAATTTGGCGACAGGCGGGGTATAAGGAATCTCTTATCTGGATGTTTAGATGTCTATACGCCCATGAGGTCAAATGCAAACAACACAACAACAAGGTGGGCAGCTTAAGCGCACCATGAAGACCCGCCACCTGATCATGCTGTCGTTGGGTGGCGTTATTGGCACAGGGCTATTTTTTAATACCGGCTATATCATCTCCACCACCGGAGCGGCGGGTACGCTGCTGGCCTATCTGATTGGCGCGCTGGTGGTCTGGCTGGTGATGCAGTGTCTGGGCGAACTCTCGGTGGCGATGCCGGAAACCGGGGCGTTCCACGTCTACGCCGCGCGCTATCTCGGCCCGGCGACCGGGTACACCGTCGCCTGGCTTTACTGGCTGACCTGGACCGTGGCGCTTGGCTCAAGCTTCACCGCCGCCGGATTCTGCATGCAGTACTGGTTCCCGCAGGTGCCGGTATGGGTCTGGTGCGTGGTGTTCTGCGCGGTGATTTTCGCCCTCAACGTTATCTCCACCCGCTTCTTTGCCGAAGGTGAATTCTGGTTCTCGCTGGTGAAGGTGGTCACTATTATTGCCTTTATTATTCTCGGCGGGGCGGCGATCTTCGGCATCATTCCGATGCAGGATGGCTCCCCGGCGCCGGGGCTGCGCAATCTCACCGCCGAAGGCTGGTTCCCGCACGGCGGTCTGCCGATCCTGATGACCATGGTGGCGGTTAACTTCGCTTTCTCCGGCACCGAGCTTATCGGCATCGCGGCGGGGGAAACGGAGAATCCGCACAAAGTCATTCCGGTGGCCATTCGCACCACCATCGCCCGGCTGATTATCTTTTTTATCGGTACCGTCTTCGTGCTGGCGGCGCTGATCCCGATGCAGCAGGCGGGAGTCGAGAAAAGCCCGTTTGTGCTGGTGTTCGAAAAGGTGGGGATCCCTTACGCGGCGGATATCTTTAACTTTGTGATCCTGACGGCGATTCTGTCGGCGGCCAACTCTGGCCTCTACGCCTCCGGGCGGATGCTGTGGTCGCTCTCCAATGAAAAAACGCTGCCGGCCTGTTTTACTAAATTAACTAAAAACGGCGTGCCGCTGACGGCGATTTCGGTGAGCATGCTCGGCGGCGTGCTGGCGCTCTTCTCCAGCGTCGTGGCCCCGGATACGGTGTTTGTTGCGCTGTCGGCGATTTCCGGCTTCGCGGTGGTGGCGGTATGGCTGAGCATCTGCGCCTCGCACTTTATGTTCCGCCGCCGTCATCTGCAGCAGGGGAAGGCGCTAAGCGAACTGCACTACCGCGCGCCGTGGTATCCGCTGGTGCCGGCGCTGGGATTTGTGCTTTGCCTGGTGGCTTGTGTGGGTCTGGCGTTTGACCCGAGTCAGAGGATTGCGCTGTGGTGCGGGATCCCGTTCGTGGCACTGTGTTATGGTGCGTATTATCTGACTCGTTCACGGAAATTCACCCAGGAGCCTCAACATGTCGCAGAATAATCCGTTAACCGCCCTCCTTGAGGCAAAGCCCTTTATCCTGCTGGACGGCGCGATGGCGACGGAGCTGGAAGCGCGCGGCTGCAATCTTGCCGACAGCCTGTGGTCGGCGAAAGTGCTGGTCGACAACCCGGAGCTTATCCGCGAAGTTCACCTCGACTATTTCCGCGCCGGCGCGCAGGTGGCGATCACCGCCAGCTATCAGGCCACTCCGGCAGGTTTTGCCGCCCGCGGCCTTGATGAAGCGCAGTCGAAAACGCTGATCGGCAAAAGCGTTGAGCTGGCCCGCAAGGCGCGGGAGGCGTATCTGGCGGAAAACCCGCTGGCGGGCGCGCTGCTGGTTGCCGGCTCAGTCGGGCCGTACGGCGCCTTCCTGGCGGACGGCTCGGAGTATCGCGGCGATTATCTCCGCAGCGATGAGGAATTTCAGGCGTTTCATCGTCCGCGCGTGGAAGCGCTGCTCGATGCCGGGGCCGATCTGCTGGCCTGCGAAACGATGCCCAACTTCGCCGAGATGAAGGCGCTGGCGGAGCTACTGACCGCCTATCCGCGCGCGCGGGCGTGGTTCTCGTTTACCCTCCGCGATGCGCAGCATCTCAGTGACGGCACGCCGCTGCGGGAAGTGGTTGGGGTGCTGGCAAACTATCCGCAGGTGGTGGCGCTGGGCATTAACTGTATCGCGCTGGAGAACACCACCGCCGCGCTGGCGCATCTGCATAGCCTGACGGCGCTGCCGCTGGTGGTTTATCCTAATTCCGGGGAGCACTATGACCCGGTATCCAAGTCCTGGCATCACCACGGCGAAGCCTGTGCAACGCTGGCGGAATATTTACCCCAGTGGCTGGCGGCGGGGGCGAAGCTGATTGGCGGCTGCTGCCGCACGACGCCGCAGGATATTGCCGAACTGAACGCGCGGCGTTGAGTTTACGCCGGGTGGCGGCTGATGCCTTACCCGGCGGACAACGTGCACGAATCGTAGGCCGGGTAAGCGCAAGCGCTACCCGGCATCAATCATCCGGCATCCGCTAACACAAACATCCCGTACGGGTGGATTTCGAGATAGTAATGCTCGCCGACGTCCGGCTGCAGCCGCGTCGCATTCACCTGCAGCAAAATTTCCTGCCCGTGCCACTCTACCGTCACCTCGTACTGCGGCCCCATATAGGCCACGTGACGGATCGTGCAGCGCTGGCTCTCATCGCCGCGATCGCTCAGGGTGATCGCCTCCGGGCGGACGCCGACGCTGCCCTCGCCGTGGGCGGCAAAATGCGGCGGCCTCGGCAGCCGATAGCCATAAATATCGACGAAACCCTCGCTGAAGGCGGCCGGGAACAGGTTGGCATCGCCCATAAAGCTCGCCATAAAGCGCGACGCGGGCTGGCGGTAAAGATCCTGCGGCGAGCCGATCTGCATGATATGCCCCTTATTCATCACCAGCACGGTATCGGAAACCGCAAAGGCTTCGCTTTGATCGTGGGTCACGTACAGCGAGGTAATATCAAACTGCTTTTGCAGTTCGCGGATCTTATCGCGCATGCTGCGCCGCAGGTTGGCGTCGAGGTTACTTAACGGCTCATCAAACAGCAGCACCTTCGGCTTGAGGATCAGGGCGCGCGCCAGCGCCACGCGCTGCTGCTGGCCGCCGGAGATCTGATCGACATAGCGGTCTTCGAATCCTTCCAGATCCACCATCGCCAACGCCTCTTTCACCCGCGCTTTGACGTCGCCGCGCGGCACGCCGAGCATCTTCAGTCCGTAGCCGACGTTGTCCCCCAGCGACATATGCGGGAACAGAGCATACGACTGAAACACCATACAAATATCGCGCTGCTGAATGGAGCGATGGGTGACGTCTTCACCGTCAATGTAAATCTGCCCTTCGCTCGGTTTTTCCAGCCCGGCGACCAGGCGCAGGATGGTGGTCTTGCCGCAGCCGGAAGGGCCGAGCAGCGTCACCATTTGCCCCTGCGGGATGGTGAGATTGATATTGTCGATAACCATGTTGCTGCCGAATCGCTTGGTGACGTTGCGCAGCTCAACAAAATTTTTCTGACTCATAGAGCGCTCCATTACGCCTGGTTTTTGGCTTTTGACCGGGAGATACGCGCTTCCCCGATCAGCCAGTCAAAGATGAAAATAATCGCCAGCATCACTACGATCAGAATCGATCCGTAGGCGATCGCCACGCCATATTCGCCGTCTTCCACCCGGTTGAGGATATAGGCGGTAGCGACGCGGGTGTCCGGCGTCACGAGGAACACAATGGCGCTGACGGTGGTAATGGCGCGTACAAAGCTGTAGATCAGCGCCGAGAGGATCGCCGGGCGCAGCAGCGGCAGCAGAATGTGCGTGATGGTGCGCAGGGAACCCGCGCGCAGGCTGAGCGAGGCTTCGTCGAGCGATTTGTCGATCTGGCCTAAACCGGCAATGCCTGCCCGAATGCCCACCGGCACGTTACGCATCACCATCGAGATAATCACTATCGCCGCCGTTCCGGTGAGGTACACCGGCGCGCTGTTAAAGGCGAGAATATAGGAGACGCCCGCCACGGTGCCCGGCACCGCGAAGCACAGCATGGTGGTGAACTCGATGGTCTTTTTGCCTTTAAACTGCTGACGCACCACGATCCAGGCGATCAGCAGGCCGAAGGCGGCGGTGATCGGCGCGGCGATCCCGGCATACAGCAGGGTATCAAGCAGTGAAGGCCACGCCCCGTCGCTCATCCCCTGGCCGAACAGCTTGATGAAGTTATCCAGCGTCAGGGTGTAGTCCACGCCCCAGTTAACGGTAAAGCTGCCGTAGAAAATGCTGCCGTAGAGCAGGGCGTTAAAGGCGATCCACACCGCCAGAATGGCGATCACGCTCCACACCAGGGTCACCGGCAGCGGCTGCACGTCGCCGCGATAAGACTTGCCGGAAACCGTGACGTAAGAGCGCTTGCCAATCCACATATACTGAATGCAGAACACCAGCAGCGAGAACAGCAGCAGGAATGCGCCGAGGGTACTGGCGGCCTGATAATCAAGCTGCGAACCGGTGATATAGAAGTAGATTTGCGTCGCCAGCACGTCGAAGTTGCCGCCGAGCACCAGCGGGTTGCTGAAGTCGGCCAGCGACTGAACGATGACGATTAAAAACGCGTTCGCCAGCGCCGGTTTCAGCAGCGGGACGAAGACGCCATTGAAGGTCTGCCAGCGGCTGGCGCGCAGGGTGTACGACGCCTCCTCCAGCGACGGATGAATGGTCTTAATCGCGCCGTCGAGGATCATAAACGCCATCGGGGTGAACGCCAGCACCTGCGCCAGCCAGATGCCGGTAAATCCGTACAGCCAGTTAGTGTTGGTTAAGCCGAACCAGTCGACCATCAGTTCGGTGACGTAGCCGGAACGGCCCATCATCAGGGTAACGCCGAGGCCGACGACAAAGGGCGGGGTGACGATCGGCAGAATCGAGAAAATGCGGCCGATAATCGCGCTGCGCTTCGCGATGCGGGTGGTGTAAATCGCCAGCACCAGACCAAAGAAAGTGCAGCCGATGCCTACCGCAATCGACAGGGCGATGGAGTTGAGGATCACCTGGACAATATGCGCCTGCGACAGCACGGCCATAAACGCCAGCGGGGCAAACTCGCCGGCGTCGTTGGTGAACATCGGGATAAAAATGGCGATGCTCGGCCAGACGATAAAGACGCCGATTAACGCCACGATGGTGACCAGCGAACCAATCACAAAGCGGTCGCCGCCCAGCCATTCCAGGCGGGTGAGCGCCAGGGTCATGATGGCGCCCAGCGCGACAAACAGCACGAGGGTGGCGTAGCCTAACCCACGGCCTTCCAGGGTGGCGCTGACGACAATAAACGCCATACATAAAAATGCCCAGCCGGCGTCGAGGTAGTGGCGGCTGCGCTGCTCTCGTCTGGCTTCCTGCCATGGACGAATCAGCAGCAGGCTCGGCAGGAGATACCACAGCCAGC
Source organism: Klebsiella sp. OBRC7 (assembly GCF_000293135.1). Lineage (NCBI taxonomy): Bacteria > Pseudomonadati > Pseudomonadota > Gammaproteobacteria > Enterobacterales > Enterobacteriaceae > Klebsiella > Klebsiella sp. OBRC7. The sequence goes on from NZ_ALNJ01000138.1 coordinate 43,347, forward strand.
TGATATTGAACTGTGACCAGCCGTAGGCCGCGAGAATTTCATCGCGCGTGGACTCCAGCAGACCGTAATCCAGGCTCCAGCTCGGCAGCAGGGCGAACGCCAGCCAGCCAAATAAAACCCAAAGGAATATCGCATCCCGCTTTTTCACGGGATGGAGTGCAAGTGTGTGTGACATAAGTTTTCCGGTGTTGTATGTAGGCCCGGTAAGCGTGAGCGCCACCGGGCATTAACCGCAAAATGTGGGCTTATTTACCCATCTTCACTTCGCTAACCCATTTATTGATGAGCGCTTTACGCACGTCCGTTGAGCCGTATTTGTCCATGTCGTAGTTGATAAGCTTCAGGTCGTCGAGCTTCAGCGAGTTCGGCGAAGTTTCGGCGGTGGTGTTGGTCAGGATCTGATAAGACTTGCCTTTCTTCCACGCCAGCTCCTGGGCCTCTTTCGACAGCACCCAGTCGACAAACAGTTTGGCGTTGTCGAGGTTGCGTGCGCCCTTCAGAATGCTCACGCCACCAATTTCGTAGCCGGTGCCTTCGCACGGCGAGATCAGCTCCAGCGGCGCGCCCTGTTCTTTTTCCAGCGAATAGTCGTGCAGGAAGCCGATACCGATGGCCGTTTCGCCGCGGGCGGCGTTGCGCGCCGGGGCGATCCCGGATTTCGTGTACTGGGAGACGTTAGCGTTGAGCTGTTTAAGATAATCGAAAGCCTGATCGTCTCCCCACAGCTGGGCGAAGGTCGCCAGCGCGGTGTAGGCGGTGCCGGAACTCTGCGGGTCGGCGATCTGGATTTCGCCTTTGTATTCCGGTTTGGTCAAATCCTTCCAGCATTTTGGCACCGGCAGATTTTTCTCTTTCAGGCGCTGGGTGTTCACGCCGAAGCCGAGAATGCCGACGTACACCGCCGAGGAGTAGTTGCCTTTCAGCTTCGCCGGATCGCGGAACTGCTCCATCACCTGCGTAAGATTGGGCGATTTATAGGGCTGCAGCAGGCCCATTTCGCCGGCCTGGGACTGCGGGTCGAGGGTGCCGCCGTACCAGACATCCGCCTGCGGGTTTTTCTTCTCGGCATCGACCTTCGCCAGCGTGCTGCCGGAGCCGTTGCGAATAAACGAGGTTTTTACGTCATATTTTTCGCCGAAGGCTTTAGTTTCCGCCTCACACATTTCGTTGGTGGCGCTGCAATAGACCACCAGACGACCTTTGGCGTGCGCCGCGCCGCTTAACGTCGCCAGCGCAATGCCGGAAGCAATCAGGGTAGTGACCAGCGTTTTTTTCATTATTTTATCCTTTGAGCAGCAGAGGTAGTAATGCTCGCCATCAGCAGCGGCATTAGTAATAAACCCATCAGTACCGCGGCGACGGAGAGTAAACTGAACATCCCCGACCAGCCGTAGCGTTCAATGACCAGCGACAGAGGCCAGCCCGCCAGCGCTGCCCCCAGATAGGCGAACAGGCCGAGAAATCCGCTGATTGACCCCGCCGCCGCTTTGTGTCCGCACTCCACCGCCGCGAGGCCAATCAGCATTTGCGGGCCAAAAACGAAGAAGCCCACCGTAAAGAAACAAACCGCCAGCAGCGCGTAGTGGTGCACCGGCGCCAGCCAGAGCGCGGCGACCGAGACCATCAGCCCCAGCGTGAACAGTAAAATCATCGGCGCCCGCTGGCCACTGAACAGCAGATCCGAGCCCCATCCGGCGAACAGCGCCCCGAGCAGACCGCCCGCTTCAAACAGCATCACCGTGGCGTTGGCGCTGAGCAGATTGACGCCGTGGCTCTCCGTCAGCCAGATGTTGCCCCAGTCGTTGAGCGCGATGCGGATCAGGTAGACCAGCACATAAGAGACGCCCAGCAGCCAGATCATCGGGTTCTTCAGCATCGTGGTGCGCAGCATCTGCCACAGCCCCATCGGCGGGCTTTGCCGCTCCTGGCGCAGCTCCAGCGGGTCGTTACGCCAGGCGCCCACCGACGGCAATCCCTCTTCGCGGGGCGTTCCTTTCAGCTGTAGCGTTAACCAGATGCCTGATGCCATGCTGATTATCCCCGGTGCCAGCATCGCCGCCTGCCAGCCCCACCAGTGGGCGGCAAAGGCGCTAATCAGCGGGATAATCGCCCCGCCGATGTTGATCGACATATTCCAGCAGCCCCACCAGAAGCCGCGTTCGTTGCGCGAGTACCAGTGGGTTAGCAGGCGGGCGCAGGGAGGCCAGCCCCAGCCCTGAAAAAATCCGTTCAGCGTCCAGACCGCCAGCAGCAGCGTCAGCGACTCGCCGAAGGCGAACACCACGTTCAGCAGACCGGTGGCGAACAGGCCCGCGCCCATAAACCAGCGCTGTCCGTGGCTGTCGTGCCACAGTCCGGCGGCAAACTTTGACAGGCCGTAGGTCAGATAAAACAGCGACCCCAGCAGGCCGATGTCGCCTTTATCCAGACCCAGATCCGTTTGCAGCGCCGGCAGAACGTAGTTGACGCTTTTGCGCGTCAGGTAAAACGCCGCATACCCGATGACCATGTACATCAGCAGCTGCGGACGCAGCGTTCGGTAATGGTGATTAATGTCGGTTGCTGAGCGTGCGTGCATAGCCGTCTCCGTTTTGCTGACTATAGGAAAGTGAAATCGAAAGGGGATGAGAGAAAGTCCGGAGTGACTAAGACTTTTTCCTGGTTAGCCGGCTGTTTGTTGCAAATTTGTGGGCAAGTTAACAATTACGCGTGTGCCGCGCTGCGACTCCAGCGTCAGCTCTCCGCCGAGGGCGCTGACCCGTTCGCGCATGCCCTGAATGCCGAAGCCGGCCATTTGGTCGGCGCGAAGGCCGATGCCGTTGTCTTTTACCTCCAGGCGCAGCAGCGCGCCCTGCTGAAACAGGGCAATGGCGACCTCGCTGGCGTCGGCGTGCTTACAGACGTTGTTAAGCAGCTCCTGCAGCAGCCGATAGAGAGTGAAGCGCACCGTTTCGCTCTCCGGCGTGGCGGTGAGCCGGTAGTCAAAGCGGCAGCGGATACCGCGCTCGGCAAAGGCAAACTCATTGAGCAGATGGTGCAGCGCCTCTTTAAACGACAGCTCATCGAGGGCCGGAGGGCGTAGCTGGCGCAGCAGCTGGCGGGTGGAGTGGTGAATACGCCGGGCGAGATCGTTAATCTGGCTGGCGGCGGCCTGGGTTTGCGCCGGATCGCGCGCCCGCTTCACCAGCTGCGACTGGATCTGAATGGCGGTGATGTTCTGGCCGATTTCGTCGTGCAGCTCGCGCGCCAGGCTTTTGCGCGTATCCTCTTCGGTATGGATCAGCTTTTCGGCCAGCGCCCGCCGCGCCGCCAGCTCCGTTTCCAGCCGCTGGCGGTAGTGGTGCAGGTTTTGCGCCAGGTGCTGCTGGCGGCTGATGGCAATGCCCAGCCCGATGCCGAGCAGCGCCTGGGTGGCCAGAAAAATCTCCAGCTCCACCAAATTGCTGAATCCAACGCCAACCTGGCGGGCGATGGTGATCATCATGCTGCCCAGCAGGCCGGAGAGGACGCCGCCCTGCCAGCCGAACTTCCACGCCATCACCACGTTGGGCAGAAACACCACAATTAACAGCAGGCGCTCGATTTCCGGCGACAGTACCATCTGGGTGCCGATGCCGATGATAAAGAACAGGCTGCACCAGATGATCAATGAGGTGCGCAGCGGCGGATTGTTGGTATCCAGCCCCAGCAGATGGTAGCGGTGCTGCTGGCGCAGGAATTCAAAAATCAGATAGACAAACGGCGTCAGCAGCACCCCGCCGGTAAACGAGGCCAGGCCGAGCATCATCGCCGGGCTTTTCACAAACGGCGACAGCAGGGCGGTGTTGAGCAATGCGCTGGCGGTAACCGTCGCCAGCAGCAGCGTCAGCCGCTGCCAGTAAAGGGGAAAGCGATGCCAGAACTGCTGGGCGATGCCGGCGGGGAGCAGGCCGATCAAGGGCGCAGCCAGCAGAAGATAGCCGTTCAGCAGCTGTTCGCCGTGCAGCCAGAGCAGCATCAGCACCGGAGGCAGCACCAGCGCGGGCCAGTAGCGGCGCGAAAGCAGGATCAGCAGCGCCAGATAGACGCCGTGCGGCAGGAACAGCGCCGCCTGCTGGCCGTTATGGGTCAGGTAAAACCCGAGCGTCCACAGCATCAGCCAGCCGCTTCCCCAGGCCAGCACGATGAACAGCGAAATCACCCCGTGGCGAAGGCTGCGCGGCATTAATGACCCGCCAGCAACTGGTGGTCGAGGGCGAAATGGACCAGATCAATGGTGCTGTGACACTGCAGTTTGCCCAGCACGTTGGCGCGATGGACGTGTACCGTCTTGTGGCTGAGCTCGAGCTTAAAGGCGATCTCCTTGACGCTGTCGCCTTTAACCAGCAAATCAAACACTTCGCGTTCACGCGGGGTCAGCACTTCCAGCACCTGCGCCGGTTGTTCTCCGCCGCGCAGCGCCCGCAGCGCATCGGCGCACAGGTAGTGTCCACCCATACCGACGGAACGCACCGCCTGGACCAACTCTTCCGGGCCGCAGCGTTTGGTCAGATAGCCGCTGGCGCCGGCATCAAGGGCGCTCTGCACGAAGGTTGGGGTGTCGTAAATGCTGAGAATAATGGCGCGAAACTGCGGCTTTTGCGCGCGCAGGCGCTTTAGCAGGCTCAGGCCGTTCTCATCCGGCATGGCGATATCCATGACCGCCACGTCGACGTCGTCGCGCAGCAGCACCGGCCAGGCTTCCGCCGCGCGGCTGAACTGGCCAGCCACCTCGAGATCCTCTTCGAGGCTGAGTAACTGCGCAAAGCCTGAACGCACCACCACATGGTCATCGACCAGCACCACTCGAATCATGTTTCTTCTCTCTCTGCGCATCATGGTTCTATGATGCCTGCCGCCGCTACGCTGGCAATCAATCAGGCGCAGTTATGCAACGAATGTAACAAAATCGCAATACACTTCATCCTTCAAGCTGCCTCTTTGTTGGCTTCGTTTGCCCGCCCCGGTCACTGACTTATGTCAGCTCCCGGGGACGAACAACCTTGCCGCCTCGATGCAGCATGAATGATTTTGTGTATAAGCATTGCCGCTTTTTTTCTAAAAACGCTTTGTTCTTAGCAAGATGTTTTAATTCCTTTATCAAATTCAGGCGCAACGAAATACTGCCCCCATAACAAGACAGGGGAGCAGACAACATGGTTTTTTCATCGCGTATCACACTCATTGCCGCGCTGGCGCTCGCGGCGTTCCAGGCCCAGGCGGTCAACGTTACCGTGGCGTATCAGACCTCCGCCGAGCCGGCGAAAGTCGCCCAGGCGGACAACACCTTCGCCAAAGCGAGCGGGGCGAC
>NZ_ALNJ01000139.1:0-4314 GCF_000293135.1 Klebsiella sp. OBRC7
GAAACTTGCCCCGAGATGAGTTCTCCCTGACTCCTTGAGAGTCCTGAAGGAACGTTGAAGACGACGACGTTGATAGGCCGGGTGTGTAAGCGCAGCGATGCGTTGAGCTAACCGGTACTAATGAACCGTGAGGCTTAACCTTACAACGCCGAAGATGTTTTGGCGGATTGAGAGATTTTCAATACAGCTTGATACAGATTAAACAGAATTTGCCTGGCGGCGACAGCGCGGTGGTCCCACCTGACCCCATGCCGAACTCAGAAGTGAAACGCCGTAGCGCCGATGGTAGTGTGGGGTCTCCCCATGTGAGAGTAGGGAACTGCCAGGCATCAAACAAGTGAAGAGCCCATCCTGACGGATGGGCTTTTTGCGTTTTTGTCGCCTGAGAAATCCCGTGTAAAAGCCCGGCAGGGATCGTTTACCAGACCTTTGTCACGATAGGGCATACGCAGTACTTAAGCGAAATAAATATCCATCGCTTTGAAATGAAAGGTTTTTTGTACTTTACCTGGCGTCACAACGAGAACGATGAATTGTGCGGAGAGCTTGCCGGCAAAATCACTGAATGCCGTGACGGCGAATAGCATAGATCTATCTAAATCTCATTTTTATCGAAAACTCATCAGCCAGGAATTTATTTTGTGAATAAAATAATTCTATGGAAAATGTGTTTTTATTAGCGCGAACGTTATATGAAAATAAAGATAAACGCGTTTCTGAATATTTAATAGGAATTATATTAAGAATATTACTCACATAACGCTTAAGTTATTCTAAAGTCATCAGGTTAACAAGTAGATACGAAACTCTCTCCCCTGCCGAGCCCACTGGCATAATAGCTGGACTTTTTCTGCGAAATGACTTAGTGTCCTTAACACTTTGTTAACTCGATCTGGTTTAAGTTAATTCAAATTTGCTAAAAATATAGGGTGCATTGCCTGTATGGAAGCTAACCCGGTAACGTCTTTTGACGAATAGTGCATGTTACCGGCTGGCAATATGAGAATATAAATGAAATTTCTGATTAACTGGCCTCCTTTGCGCCAACTGATACATTATATCCGGGAGCGTTTTACCTTTCTGGTCCTGCTCTGCTGGCCGGCGATTATCTGGCTGGTTTGTCGGGCGCTTGTCTGGTTAACAGATGGACTGATGGTTCTGCTGGGAAAACCCACCGATCACTCCTTTACCGTCTATCTTCAGCCGCTTATGACGCTAAGTGCGCTGCTGAGAATTTCCGTCAGCTGGGTGCTGCTGCTGTTTATCCTGTTCAGCATGGCGATGGGATTCACCTGGGCTCTGCGGCGCTTTATGAATCGCCATAAATAGCGCCGATGCTGCGACCGGCAGAGCGACATCGGTATTGCCTCAGGCCATTTCCCCGATCGTCTTACGAAAACGCAGTAGGGCGATAGTAAAAAACACGCCACCGATAGCCAGCAGCGTCAGAAACTGCGGCCAGACGATAGAGAAATCAGCGCCTCGATAAAGAATGGCCTGCGCCAGGCTGACAAAGTGGGTCGTCGGCATGGTGAGCATAATATCCTGTACAGCCTGCGGCATACTTTCCCGGGGCGTGGAGCCGCCGGAAAGCATCTGCAGCGGCAAAAGCACCAGAATCATCAGCAGCCCCAGCTGCGGCATGGAACGCGCCACCGTGCCCATAAAAATGCCGATTGAGGTGGTGGCAAACAGGCTCAGGGCCACCCCAAGCATAAAGAGCGGTATCGAACCTTCTATCGGTACCTGCAGCACGCCCTGAACCATCAGGATCAGGGAGAGTCCGGAAACCACCAGCACCACCAGCCCCATTGACCATATCTTCGCCATCATGATTTCAAACGGCGTGACCGGCATAACCAGCAGGTGCTCCACGGTACCATGTTCCCGCTCGCGTATCAGCGCCGAACCGGTCAGCACGATCGCCAGCATGGTGATATTGTTGATAATTGCCATGACGGCACCGAAACGCTCCTGCTCCAGGTTCGGATTAAAACGCATCCTGACGGCCAGCTCAACCGGCAGCGTGCCGTTGTCCCGGTAGCGGGCGACAAAGCTGTTCACCTCGCCGGTGACGATATTCTGGATATAGCTATTGCCGGTAAACGCCTGGCTCATTCGCGTCGCGTCGACGTTAACCTGTAGCGCGGGCTGGCGTCCGGCCAGAACGTCGCGCTGGAAATCCGGCGGAATATTGATGGCGAAAGTATAGCGCCCCGCATCCAGTCCGGCGTCCATCTCATCAGCGGTGATCAGCGCCGGCGGCAAAAACCAGGGCCGGTAAAAACCATTGATAATACGCGATGAAAGCTGCGACTTATCCATGTCGGCAATAGCGATGGGCGCCAGATGCAGCGAACCCGGCATAACGGTCGCGGAGGAGTAAACCGAGACGGTAAAAGCAAAGACAATCAACGTCAGCATCGCTTTATCGCCCAGCAGGCTGCGTAGCTCTTTCATCCCCAAATTATAAATATTGCGTAGTCCACGCATTATCCCTCCTGTTTTTTCAACAGCCACACGCTCAGGCCCAGCACCAGCGGAACCGCGATAAGCAGCGGAATAAAGGATCCCCACAGGTCGGTCAGATTCAGCGCTTTGGAGAACGTTCCTCGCGCGATGGTCAGAAAGTGGCTGGTTGGATAAATCTGGCCAATCCAGCGCCCGGGTCCTTCCAGCGAGGCGACGGGGTCGATCATCCCGGAAAACTGCGTCGCCGGGATAAGCGTAATGATCGCGGTGCCGAAAATCGCCGCAATCTGGCTTTTCATAAAGGTTGAAATCAGCAGGCCAAGTCCGGTGGCGATAGTGACGTAGAGCAGCGCGGCGAGGGTGAGCGTCAGAAAACTCCCTTTGTGCGGTACGCCAAAAACAAAGACCGACAGCGCGCAGAGCAGGAAGAAGTTGAACATCCCCAGCACGATATACGGCACCTGTTTACCCAGCAGAAATTCGCTGCGGGTGGTTGGCGTCACGTACAGATTGATAATTGAGCCGAGCTCCTTCTCGCGGACCACGCTGAGCGCGCTGAGCATCGCCGGGATCATCATCAACAGCAGCGGAATCACCGCCGGTACAATCGCCGGCAGGCTCTTCACATCCGGGTTATAGCGATAGCGGGTCTCGATGGAAATCAGTGAGGTATCGCGATTGGGGCTGGCCTGGCGACCGGCCATCTCCTGCAGCCAGGCCAGATGCATGGCCTGCACGTAGCCGCGCACCGTCTCCGCGCGGTTCGGCATCGCGCCGTCCACCCACACGCCAATCTGCACCGGCGTTCCCCGGGCGATATCGCGGCCAAAATTGGGCGGAATTTCGATCGCTACCGCCAGCTCGCCGTCGCGCATTCTTCTGTCCAGCTCGCTATAGCTTTGCAGCGGCGGCTGTTCGATGAAGTAGCGTGAGCCGGCGATATTTTGCGACCAGCCCCGGCTGCTGACGGTCTGGTCGCGGTCGAGCACCGCAAACCGCAGATCTTCGACGTCCATACTGATCCCATAGCCCATGATAAACATCAGGATCACGGTGCCGAGCAGGGCCAGGGTCGATCGCACCGGATCGCGGCGCAGCTCAAGCGCTTCGCGGCGGCTGTAGCTAAACAGGCGCTGCAGACTGAACGCCTGACGCGGTGCCACGCTTTCGGCTTTATGTTCCATCGCTGGGACCGGTGCAGCCTGCGCATCAGGCGGCTGCGCGGCATCCGCCGCTTCCTGTAGCCAGGCGATAAACGCCTCTTCAAGGCTGGCCGATCCGCGCTGTTCGACCAGCGCCTGCGGCGTATCGCTGGCCAGCACTTTTCCGGCATGCATCAGCGAAATGCGATCGCAGCGTTCCGCTTCATTCATAAAGTGGGTGGAGATAAAAATGGTCACCCGGTCCTGACGCGCAAGATCGACCATCAGCTGCCAGAACATGTCCCGGACTACCGGATCGACGCAGGAGGTGGGTTCATCAAGGATTAACATTTCCGGGCGGTGGATCACCGCGACCGCCAGCGAGAGCCGCTGGCGGATACCTAGCGGCAGCGAAGCGGGCAGGGTGTCCTCAACCTCTTCCAGCATAAAGCGCTGGCTCATTTCGGCGATCCGTCCGGGGATCTCCGCATCCGGGATGTGGAACAGGCGGGCATGCAGCTCGAGGTTTTGCCGTACAGTCAGTTCGCTATAAAGGGAGAAGGCCTGCGACATATAGCCAACGCGGCGGCGGGTTTCGATATCCCTGGGGTCGACCGGCTGGCCAAATAGCCACGCCTCGCCTTCGCTGGCCGGTAGCAGCCCGGTCAGCATTTTCATGGTTGTTGATTTGCCGCAGCCG